>NZ_JBGCUM010000038.1:0-54591 GCF_054177665.1 Roseateles sp. P5_E8
CCCTTGACCTGCAGGGTGCTCAGCGAGGCGATCTGTGCGGTGGACATCGAGCCCACGGCGTCGCTGGCGAGCGCACCCACCTGGTCGGACGACAGGCCGCCCAGCGCCGCAGTCGTCACGGCACGCAGGTCGGCCGTTTCGAGCTTGGCCAGTTGGGCGGTCGTCAGCGAACCGAACTGGCTGGAGGTCAACGCGGCGAACTGGGCCGTGCCCAGTGCGTTCAGGTTGTCCGTCGCGAGGTTGCCCAGCTGCGTGGTGTTCAGCGCCTGGACCTGGCCGGAGGACAGGTTGGAGAACTGGTCGCTGGTCAGGTGGTTGAGGTCGGCCGTGCCGAGCGTGTTGACTTGCGCTGTCGTCAGCGCATTGATCTGCGTGCTGCTCAGCGCGCGCAGCTGATCGCTGGTGAAGGCGTCCAGTTGGTCGGACGACAGGTTGCGCAGTGCAACCGTCGAGATCGACTTGATGTCGCCCGTCTCGATGGCGGCCAGTTGCGCGGTGGACAGTGCACCGGCTTGCGTGGAGGTCAGCGCGGCGACCTGGCCCGTGGTCAGCGCCGCCATGTCGCCCGTCGTCAGGCCCTTGATCTGCGTCGTGCCGAGCGAGCCGACCTGGGCGTTGGACAGCGCGCCGACGGCATCGCTGGCGAGCGCGCCGATCTGGTCGGAGCTCAGCGCGTTCAGCGCCGTTGTCGACACGGCGCGCAGGTCGGCCGTCTCCAGCTTGGCGAGCTGGGCGGTGGTCAGCGCGCTGAACTGGCTGGAGCTCAAGGCAGCGAACTGCGCGGTGTCGAGCGCATTCAGGCTGTCGCTGCTCAGCTTGCTCAGCTGCGTGCTGCTCAGGGCCTGGACCTGGACGGTGGTCAGGTTGGCGACCTGGCCGGTCGTCAGGCTGTTGAGGTCGGCCGTGCCCAGCGTGTTGACCTGGGCTGTGCTCAGCGCGGTGATCTGCGTGCTGCTGAGAGCGCGCAGCTGGTCGCTGGTGAAGGCGTCGAGCTGGTCGGAAGACAGGTTGCGCACGGCGCTCGTCGCCAGCGACTTGATGTCAGCCGTCTCGATGGCGGCGATCTGTGCGGTGGTGAGCTTGCCGGCCTGGCCGGACGTCAGCGCGCCAATCTGAGACGACGTCAGCGCCGCCATGTCGGCAGTCGTCAGGCCCTGGATCTGCGAGGTGGACAGCGCGGCGATCTGGTTTGTGCCCAGCGCCTGGACTTGGTCGGTCTTGAGGCCGAGGATCTGGTCGGACTTGAGGCCGGCGAGCGCGGGGACGGACAACGCGCGCAGGTCTTCGGTCTGGAAGGCGCGCAGTTGGTCAGTGCTCAACGCAGACAGGCCGCTGGAGGTGATCGCAGCGGCCTGTGTGGTGGTCAGGGCAATGAGCTGGTCGGAACTGAAGGCAGCCCAATCCTCCGTCGTGAATCCCGCGATCGTCGCTGTGGACAGATTCGGGATGGTCGACGCAGGAATGTTGGGGATGATGGTTGCCATGGTTTTTTACCTGCTGTACTGATGTCCACCGCGTCCAGGGACGTGATGGTTTTTGTCTTCTCTAGCCTGCGCCACCGCGCCGAAGGCATTCCCTGAGCAGCGCCCGCAGCGGTCGAAGAGTTCCTCCGACCTGCCGCGTTGACGCAAAAAACTGAACTTCGCTAACGCTGCCGTCTCAGCCGTCGAAATGTGATTTCCACACGGGCGCGACGGCATGGCGCTTGCGTGATGTCATGCTATTGACGGTCGCTTCCGGGTAATCGGCAAAAAGGCGTGCTTTCCTAAGCTTTGCCTCGACCGTCCGGCAGAACGCCGGACGGTTCGGGGACGATTTCACGAACTCACAACCACCCGCCGCTGTTGTTGCGGCGTTGCTCGTCTTCCTCGGCCAGCTTGCGGTCGATGGCGGCGAGGTGGGCGTCAGGCGAGGGCAGGGCGGCGTGGGCGAGATCGACCGTCGCCGCGCCGAGCAGCGCCTCGCTCGGCGGCGCCAGCACGTCGGTCAGGCTGACCTTCGCGTCATGGCCGTCGTCGGCCTTCTGCGGCTGCACGTCCTTGGCAAACCAGACGTCGGCCATGTCGTGCTTGGCGCCGTCGGTCGTCGTGTAGCTGGACACCAGCCCCACGAGGTTGCCGTTGTCCATGCCGCTGCCCTTGACCGCGTTCAGGTCGAGCGAGGCRACGCCCAGCTCGTCCAGCGACTTCAGCTCGCCGCTGTCCGTYTTGCCGTCGTGGTTGGCGTCGACCCAGACCTTCARTTCCTTCCAGTTGGCGTCGTGCAGGTCCAGCTTGCCGTCGTGGTTSSTGTCCTGCTCAGCCATGGCGGCGTAGCCGTCCTTGGCGTGCTTGCCGTTGGCCAGGACGGTCCCCATGCCGAACAGTTCGCTGCCGTTGTTGATGACGCCGTCATGGTTGCGGTCCATCACCAGCAGGCCGTCGTTGCCCGCCACCCAGCCGACCTTGTTCACCTGGCCGGTGCCCAGCAGGTCGAAGTTGACGCCCTGGGCGGCAGCCAGCGTGTTGACGCCGTGGCCGTCCAGGTCCAGTGCAACCGGCGTGACCGCGAAGTAGGCGTTCAACTGGGCGGTGCTCAGCTCGCTGATGGCGGACGTGGTCAGCGCGTCGAGTTGCGCCATGCTCATCGCCGCGATGTCGCGCGTTTCCAGGCCGCTGATCTGGTCGGACGTGATGCTGTGGATCTGGTCGGTCGTCAGCGACGCGGCTTGCGCCGTGGTCAGCGCCGTGAGCTGCGTCACCTTCAGGTCGTCGAACTGGTCCGTCGTCAGGGCGGCGATCTGGGTCGTGCTCATCGCGGCGATGTGCGCCGTGGTCAGCGCGCGCAGGTCGTCGGTTTCCAGTGCCGCGACTTGGGCATTGGTGAAGGACTTGACCTGGACGCTGGTCATGACGGCGAACTGCGACGTCGTGAAGGCGTTCAGGTCGTCGGTGCCCAGCGTGCTGATCTGGCTGGTCGTCAGCAGCGACACGCGGGCGCCCAGGCCGGTCAGCTGGTCGGTCGTCAAGGCATCCAGCTGCGTGGCGCTGATGGCCTGCAGAGAGGCTGAAGACAACCTGGCCAGGTCATCCGAGTCGATGGCGACGATCTGGTCGGTCGACAGCGAGTTGACTTGGGCCGTCGTCAGTGCCGCGACCTGTGCGGAGGTCATGGCCGTCATGTCGGCTGCCGCCAGGCCCTGCATCTGGGCTGTGGAGAGCGACACGATCTGTGCCGTGCTGAAGGCGGCGATGTGGTCCGTTTCCAGCGAAGCCAGTTGATCGGAGCTCAGGCCTTGCAGCGCCGCCGTCGTGACGGCACGCAGGTCGGCCGTCTCCAACGCGCCGAGCTGGTCGGACGTGAGCGAGGCGAACTGGCTGGACGACAGCGTGGCGAACTGCGCCGAACCCAGGGCGTTCAGGTTCTCCGTGCTCAGGTGGCTCAGCTGCTCGGTGGTCAGCACGCGGATCTGCGCGGTGGAGAACTTGTTGAGCTGGTCGGACGCGAGGCTGTTGAGGTCGTCCGTGTTCAGCGTGCTGACCTGRGCSGTGGTCAGCGCGGTGATCTGRCCGCTGGTCAGGGCGCGGAGTTGGTCGCTGGTGAAGGCGTCRAGCTGCTCGCTGGACAGCGCGCGCAGGGCGGTCGTCGTGATCGAGCGCATGTCGGCCACGTCGATGGCGGCRAGCTGGTCGGAGTTCAGCGCRGCCAGTTGGGCCGAGCCCAGCACGGCGATCTGCGCGGAACCCAGGGCCGACATGTCGGCGGTCTCCAGGCCWGGCAGTTGCGCGGTCGTCAGCGAGCTGATCTGRGCCGTGCTCAGGCCGGCCACGCCGTCGGAGCTGAGGTTCTGGATCTGGTCGGAMGACAGGCCACGCAGCGCGGTGGTGGTGACGGCGCGCAGGTCGGCCGTCTCCAGSGCGCCAAGCTGGGTGCTGGTGAGCGAGGCGAACTGGCTGGACGACAGCGTGGCGAACTGSGMCGAGCCCAGCGAGTTCAGGCCGTCGGTGGTCAGGTGGCTGAGCTGCTCGGTGGTCAGCGATTGCACCTGGCCCGTGGTCAGGCGCACGAACTGCTCGGACGTCAGGCTGTTGAGGTCATCCGTGTTCAGGGTGCTGACCTGGGCCGTGGTCAGGGCGGCGATCTGGCCGGTGCTCAGCGCGCGCAGCTGGTCGCTGGTCAGCGCGTCGAGCTGGGTGCTGGACAGCGCGCGCAGGGCGGCCGTCGTGATCGAGCGCATGTYGGCCACGTCGATGGCGGCGAGCTGGTCGGTGCCCAGCGAGGCCAGCTGCGCCGAGCCCAGCACGGCGATCTGCGCGGAGCCCAGGGCCGACAGGTCAGCGGTCTCCAGGCCTTGCAGCTGCGCGGTCGTCAGCGTGGAGACCTGGGCCGTGCTCAGGCCGGCGATGCCATCAGAGCTGAGGCTCTGCACCTGGTCGGACGACAGGCCACGCAGCGCGGCGGTGGTGACGGCGCGCAGGTCGGCCGTCTCCAGTGCCCCGAGCTGGGTGCTGGTGAGCGAGCCCAACTGGGCCGAGGACAGCGTGGCGAACTGGGCCGAGCCCATGGCGTTGAGGCTGTCGGTGTTCAGGTTGCTCAGCTGTTCGGTCGTCAGCGCCTGGACTTGGGTCGTCGAAAGACGGGCGATCTGCTCCGTCGTCAGCACGTTGAGGTCGCCGGTGGTGATGCCGTTGAACTGCGGGTTGGTCGTCAGCGCGTTCAGCTGGGCGCTGGTGAGGCCGCGCAACTGGTCGCTGGTCAGGCCGTCGATCTGCTCGGTGGACAGCGCACGCAGCGCCGTCGTGGACAGGGCGCGGATGTCGGGCGCATCGATGGACGAGAGCTGGTCGGTGGACAGCGCCTGGACCTGGGCCGAGTTCAGCACGCCCACCTGGGCGGAGCTCAACGCGGACATGTCTGCCGTCTCCAGACCTTGCACCTGGGCGCTGGTCAACGAGGAGACCTGGGCCGTGCTCAGGCTGGCGATTTCGTCGGAGGTCAGCGCCTGGATCTGGTCGGACGACAGGCCACGCAGGGCGGCAGTCGTGACGGCGCGCAGGTCGGCCGTCTCCAACGCGCCGAGCTGGTCGGATGTCAGCGAAGCGAACTGGCTGGACGAGAGCGTGGCGAACTGGGCCGAACCGAGCGCGTTGAGGCTGTCGGAGGCCAGGTTGCTCAGCTGCTCGGTCGTCAGCACGCGGATCTGGGCGGTGCTGAGCTTGTTGAACTGGTCGGATGCGAGGCTGTTCAGGTCTTCGGTGTTGAAGGTGCTGACCTGGGCCGTCGTCAGTGCACCAATCTGCACGGAGGACAGGGCGCGCAGCTGATCGCTGCTGAGGCCGTCGATCTGGGTGCTGCTCAGAGCGCGCAGCGCCGCCGTCGACAGGAAGCGGACGTCGCCGACTTCGATGGCGGCGAGCTGCTCGGTGTTCAGCGCGGCGACCTGCGTGGCGCTCAGCGAGGCCACCTGGGCGGTGCCCAGGGCGGCCAGATCGGCGGTTTCCAGTCCCTGGAGCTGCGTGGTGGACAGCGAGGCGATCTGCGTGGTGGTCAGCACACTGATCGAATCGGAACTCAGCGCGTGGATCTGGTCGGAACTCAGGCCTTGCAGCGCCGCCGTCGTGATGGCGCGCATGTCGGCCGTCTCCAGCGCCCCGATCTGGTCGGACGTGAGCGACGCGAACTGTGTGGACGACAGCGTGGCGAACTGCGCCGTGCCCAGCGCGTTGAGGCTGTCGGTGGCGAGGTTGCTGAGTTGCTCCGTCGTCAGCACGCGGATCTGCGCGGTGGAGAACTTGTTGAGCTGGTCGGACGCGAGGCTGTTGAGGTCGTCCGTATTCAGTGTGCTGACCTGGGCGGTGGTCAGGGCGGTGATCTGGCCGCTGGTCAGAGCGCGGAGCTGGTCGGTGGTCAGCGCGTCGAGCTGGGTGCTGGACAGCGCGCGCAGAGCGGTCGTCGTGATCGAGCGCATGTCGGCGACGTCGATGGCGGCGAGCTGGTCGGTACCCAGCGAGGCCAGCTGTGCCGAGCCCAGCACGGCGATCTGCGCGGAACCCAGTGCCGACAGGTCGGCGGTCTCCAGGCCGGGCAGTTGCGCGGTCGTCAGCGAACCGATTTGGGCCGTGCTCAGGCCGGCAATGCCGTCGGAGCTGAGGCTGTGGATCTGGTCGGACGACAGGCCGCGCAGCGCGGCGGTAGTGACGGCGCGCAGGTCGGCCGTCTCGAGGGCGCCGAGCTGGTCGGACGTGAGCGAGGCGAACTGGCTGGACGACAGCGTGGCGAACTGGACCGAGCCCAGCGAGTTCAGGCTGTCGGTGGTCAGATGGCTGAGCTGTTCGCTGGTCAGCGCCTGCACTTGCGCCGTGGTCAGGCGCACGAACTGCTCGGACGTCAGGCTGTTGAGGTCGTCCGTGTTCAGCGTGCTGACCTGGGCCGTGGTCAGGGCGATGATCTGGCCGGTGCTCAGGGCTTGGAGCTGGTCGCTGGTCAGCGCGTCCAGCTGGGTGCTGGACAGGGCACGCAGGGCAGCCGTCGTGATCGAACGCATGTCGGCCACGTCGATGGCGGCGAGCTGGTCGGTGCTCAGCGAGGCCAGCTGTGCCGAGCCCAAAGCGGCGATCTGGGCGGAGCCCAGGGCCGACAGGTCGGCGGTTTCCAGGCCTTGCAGCTGCGCGGTCGTCAGCGCGCCGATCTGGGTGGTGGTCAGGTTGCCCACCGCGTCGGAGCTGAGAGTCTGGATCTGGTCGGACGACAGGCCACGCAGCGCGGCGGTCGTGACGGCGCGCAGATCGGCCGTCTCCAGTGTGCTGAGCTGGCTGGACGTCAGCGAGGCGAACTGGGCGGACGTCAGCGTGGCGAACTGGGCCGTGCCGAGCGCGTTGAGGCTGTCGGTGGCGAGATTGCTGAGTTGCTCCGTCGTCAGCGACTGCACCTGGGCGGTGGAGAGCTTGTTGAACTGGTCAGACGCGAGGCTGTTGAGGTCGGCGGTGTTGAGCGTGCTGACCTGGGCGGTGGTCAAGGCACCGATCTGCACGGAGGTCAGGGCGCGCAGCTGGTCGCTGGTCAGGCCGTCGAGCTGGGTGCTGCTCAGGGCGCGCAGGGCGGCCGTCGACAGGAAGCGGATGTCGCCTTCTTCAATGGCGGCGAGCTGGTCGGTGCTCAACGAGGCAACCTGAGTGGCGCTCAGCGCGGCCACCTGGCTGGTGCCCAGAGCGGCCACGTCGACGGTCTCCAGACCCTGGAGCTGCGCGGTGGACAGCGAGGCGATCTGCGTGGTGGTCAGCACGCTGACCGATTCGGAGCTCAGCGTCGTGATCTGGTCGGAGCTCAGGCCTTGCAGCGCGGCGGTCGTGACGGCGCGCAGGTCGGCTGTCTCCAACGTGCCGAGCTGGCTGGACGTGAGCGAGGCGAACTGGCTGGACGACAGCGTGGCGAACTGGGCCGATCCGAGCGCGTTGAGGCTGTCGGTGGCGAGATTGCTGAGCTGCTCCGTCGTCAGCGCCCGGACCTGGGCGGTGGACAGCTTGTTGAACTGGTCAGACGAGAAGCTGTTCAGGTCTGCCGTGTTGAGCGTGCTGACCTGGGCGGTGGTCAGCGCGGTGATCTGGGAAGAGGTGAACGCGCGCAGTTGTTCGCTGGTCAAGCCGTCCAGTTGCGTGCTGGTCAGGCCGCGAATCGCCGTCGTGGACAGGAATTTGACGTCGACTGCCTCAAGCGACGAGAGCTGGTCTGTTGACAGGCCGCTGACCTGGGCCGAGCTCAGCGCGCCGACCTGAGATGACGTCAGGGCCACCATGTCTGCGGTGTTGAGTCCCGCCAATTGGCTGGTGCTCAGCCGGCCGATCTGCGTTGTGCTGAACGCCTGCACCTGTTCGGTGGTCAGGAAGCCGATCTGGTCGGACGCGAAGCCGCCGATGGACGCCGTGGAGATGGCGCGCAGGTCTTCCGGCTGAAAGGACCGGATCTGGTCGCTGGACAGGACGGAGAGGCCGCTGGAGGTGATCACCGCGGCTTGGGCGGTGGTGAGGGCCACCAGCTGGTCGGTGCTGAAAGCAGCCCAGTCCTCGGTCGTGAAGTCCCGAATCGTTGCCGTGGTCAGGCCGGGAATCCGCGAAACCGGAATGAATGGGACGATGCTTGCCATGCTGTTCTACCTGTTGTGCTGATGTCCGGCCGCGACTCCGCGGGAGCCGGCAGTGATGCGTCAAATGGATTTGCCCTCGACACCTAAGGCGCGAACTTGTGGCGCGCGGGCTGGCGCTCTTTTTGAGAACGCCAGTCGTATCCCTAGATTTCAAGTGCTTCGATCGGTTATCGGGCCGACACGACTTGACTTGAGGAACAAAGTCTCAAATCCGCCGTGTTGGCGCGAAAACCGATCGCCTGCCCACGGCTCGGACACCCAAGCCGGGGGTGGTTTACCCAGTGGTTGGCATGCTAGTTAGGGGTTGCGCAGTCCACGCGGGGATAAGCCGGCCGTTTCGGTGGCAGTTCACGGGCGCCGACAATCCTTCAGAAAGCCGTCTGAGTCGCGTTCAAGCCGTTACAAAAATGGGCTGTGACAAGTTCACGGCAGCTTTCCGCATCCCGCGAAAGCAGCGCCTTGACGATGGCGCGGTGCTCTTCCAGCGACTCCGACAGCCGTCCCTCCCGGAACAGCGAATGGTGGCGGTTGAGCTTCATCAGCCGGCGCAGGTCGCCGACGATCTGCAGCCGCCAGCGGTTGCCGTCGATCTCCAGCACGCGCAGATGAAAGCGCTCATTGGCGGCGAAGAAGGCGTCGCGCGAAGTTGTGGATTCATGCAGCGCTTCCTCCAGCGCACGGTGCAGTTCGCCCAGCTCTGCCAGTTCGGCGTCGGTCGCACGGGTGGCGACTTCAGCGGCGGCATCACTTTCTAGAAGAGAGAGCAGTTGGTAGGCTTCCCGCACATCCCGCTCGCTCATCTCGGTCACGTAGGCGCCGCGGCGCAGCTTCATCGTCACCAGGCCTTCGGCGGCCAGCACCTTCAACGCCTCGCGCAGCGGTGTGCGGCTGATGCCCAGCTCGCCGCACAGCTTCAGTTCGTCTATCCACGCGCCCGGCTCCAGCTCCCGCGCCAGGATCTGCTGGCGCAGCCGGTCAGCCACCTGTTCATACAGGGCGGTGGAGGCGAACGGGGTCGCGTGGTCGAGCAAACCGGCGGGCATGGCGCCGAGTGTAGGGGGAATCTGAATTCATAATTATGAATAACGGTCCGGCTATGATGCCGGCTCAGACAAGGAGAAGTTCGATGTCGGACGGCAGTCGCGCCCCGGAATTCAAGACCGCCACGCTGGAGCAGTGGGAAAAGGCTGCGGCCAAGTCCGCCCCCGGCGGCGATGTGAGCGCGCTGAACTGGGTCACGCCCGAGGGGCTGGTCGTCAAACCGCTCTACACGGCCGCCGACGTGGCCGGCCTGCAGCACGCCGACACGCTCCCCGGCTTCGAGCCCTTTCTGCGTGGCCCGCAGGCGACGATGTACGCCGCCCGGCCGTGGACCATCCGCCAGTACGCCGGCTTCTCCACTGCCGAGGAAAGCAACGCCTTTTATAGAAAGGCGCTCGCCGCCGGCGGCCAGGGTGTGTCGGTCGCCTTCGACTTGGCCACCCACCGCGGTTACGACAGCGACCACCCGCGCGTGACCGGCGACGTCGGCAAGGCCGGTGTGGCCATCGACTCGGTGGAGGACATGAAGATCCTGTTCGACGGCATCCCGCTGGACACGGTGTCTGTGTCCATGACCATGAACGGCGCCGTGCTGCCGGTGCTGGCCGGCTACGTCGTCGCGGCGGAAGAGCAGGGCGTGCCGCAGGAGAAGCTGGCGGGGACCATCCAGAACGACATCCTCAAGGAGTTCATGGTCCGCAACACCTATATCTACCCGCCGGCACCCAGCATGCGCATCGTCGGCGACATCATTGAATACACGGCGCAGAAGATGCCGAAGTTCAACTCGATCAGCATTTCCGGCTATCACATGCAGGAGGCCGGGGCGACCCAGGCGCTGGAGCTGGCCTTCACGCTGGCCGACGGCAAGGAGTATGTGAAGACGGCGATCGCGAAGGGCCTGGCGGTCGACGACTTCGCGCCGCGCCTGTCCTTTTTCTGGGCCATCGGGATGAACTTCTATCTCGAGATCGCCAAGATGCGCGCGGCCCGGCTGCTGTGGACGCGGATCATGAAAGGCTTTGGCGCGACCGCGCCCAAGAGCCTGATGCTGCGCACCCACTGCCAGACCTCCGGCTGGAGCCTGACCGCGCAGGACCCATACAACAACGTCGTGCGCACCACCATCGAGGCCATGGCCGCCGTCTTCGGCGGTACGCAGTCCTTGCACACCAACTCGCTGGACGAAGCCATCGCGCTGCCCACCGAGTTCAGCAGCCGCATCGCGCGCAACACCCAGCTGATCATCCAGGAAGAGACCCACATCACCAGTGTCATCGATCCCTGGGCCGGCAGCTACATGATGGAGAAGCTGACCCAGGACATGGCCGACCAGGCCTGGGTGCTGATCGAGGAAGTCGACGCCATGGGCGGCATGACCAAGGCCGTCGATTCCGGCTGGGCCAAGCTGAAGATCGAGGCCAGCGCGGCCGAGAAGCAGGCGCGCATCGACTCCGGCGCGGACGTCATCGTCGGCGTCAACAAGTACAAGCTCGCCAAGGAAGATCCCATCGACATCCTCGACGTGGACAACGTCAAGGTGCGCGACGGGCAGATCGCGCGGCTGAACAAGATCAAGGCTATGCGCGACGCGGCCGCCGTTCAATCGGCGCTGGCCGCACTGACGCAGGCCGCCGAGACGGGCGAAGGCAACCTGCTCGACCTCGCCATCAAGGCCGTGCGCCTGCGCGCGACGGTGGGCGAGGTGTCCGACGCACTGGAAGCCGTCTACGGCCGGCACCGTGCCGACACGCACAAGGTCAGCGGTGTCTACGCGGCAGCTTACGACTCGGCCGAGGGCTGGGCCAAGCTGCAAGGCGAGATAGCGGCCTTTGGCGACGAACACGGCCGCCGCCCGCGCGTGATGATCGCCAAGCTCGGCCAGGACGGCCACGACCGCGGCGCCAAGGTCGTCGCCACCGCGTTTGCCGACCTGGGCTTCGACGTCGACATCGGCCCGCTGTTCCAGACCCCAGAGGAATGCGCCCGCCAGGCCATCGAGAACGATGTTCATGCGGTCGGTGTGTCCACGCTGGCCGCCGGCCACAAGACGCTGGTGCCGGCCATCATTGAAGAGCTGAAAAAGCAGGGCGCCGACGACATCATCGTCTTCGTTGGCGGCGTCGTCCCGGCGCAGGACTACGACTTCCTGTATGCGTCGGGCGTCAAGGGCGTCTATGGGCCGGGTACGCCCATTCCGGCCAGCGCGAAAGACGTTCTCGAGCAAATCCGCAAGGCGTTGTGATACTGTAATACGGTATTTCAGGAGACCGTCATGGCCGTATCTGTCCGCATGGACCCGCTGATGGAAAAGGAGCTCGAACTGGCCGCCAAGCGCAAAGGCGTGACCAAGTCGCAGTTCATCATTGACGCCGTCGAGCGCGCGCTCGGGCGCAAGGACCCGTATCAGCTACTGCTGCAGGCCAAGGCCGAAACCGAGCGCGATCCGCGCTACGAAGAAGTCAGGCAGGCATTCGCTGGGGAGCCTCAGGAGCCGTACGACACCGAGAAGTCGCGCGCTGCGCTGATTGCAAAGTTGAGAGCAAAGCATGGCCTCGGCCCTGGTTGACGCTAGCGCCATGGTTGCCGCGTTCGGTCAGGGCGAGCCCGAGGCCGAGCGTTACATCGATCTGCTCAGGCTCGCTGCCTTGGAGCGTTGGACACTCAGCACGACGTGGCCTTGCGTGATCGAGGCCAGCTATCTCGTGGCGGCGCCGTACCGCTACGCGCTGTTGAATTGGGTGGGCAACGGCGGGTTGTCGGTGTTTCCGTTCGAGCAACAGCATCTGCTCGACTTCATTCCCGTCATGCAGCGCTACACCAACCGGCCCCGCACCGAGATGGACCTGGCCGACGCCTCGCTTGTGTGGCTCGCCGAGGAAACCGGCGTCACGCGCATCCTGACGCTGGACCAGCGCGATTTCTCCCGTTACCGCCTGGCCGATGGCCGGGCGTTCGAGATCCTGTGAGCGGGCCGGCCATTTCGCTGGCGCCCGTCGCCGACGCCGACTTCGAGGACATGTTGGCGCTGCGCATAGCGGCGCTGCGCGAGAGCCTGGAGCGGCTGGGCCGCTTCGACCCCGACGCGTCCCGCGCCCGACTTCTCGCGCAGTTCATGCCCGAATGCATGCGGCATTTGTGCGTGGCCGATGAGCACGTCGGCTACTTCACCCTCATGCCGCGCGAACAGTCGCTGCACCTGCAGCACCTCTATCTGAAACCGGGCTGGCAAGGGCAGGGCATCGGCGCCTGGGTCATCGAGCACATCAAGCAGCAGGCGCGTGCCGCCGGTAAGCCCATCACCCTTGGCGCCTTGCGTGGTAGCCGGGCCAATGCCTTCTATCTGCGACACGGCTTTGACTTGGTGAGAGAACTCGAAGTCGACATCGAGTACCGCTGGGTGCCACCGGGAGCAGCAAGTTGAATCTCGCCGCTGCCCTTCAAGCCGGCGACCGCCGCGCGCTGGCCAAGGCCATCACGCTGGTTGAGTCCACGCGTGCCGACCACCGCGAGCAGGCCGATGCGCTGTTGACCGCGCTGATGCCCGCCACCGGCGGCGCGCTGCGCCTGGGTATCTCCGGCGTGCCGGGCGTGGGCAAGAGCACCTTCATCGAGGCCTTTGGCCTGCTGCTGCTGGAGCGTGGCCACCGCGTCGCGGTGCTGACGGTGGACCCATCCAGCAGCGTGTCGGGCGGCGCCATCCTGGGCGACAAGACGCGCATGGAGCGGCTGTCCATGGACCAGCGCGCCTTCATCCGCCCCAGCCCCAGCAGCGGCACGCTGGGCGGCGTGGCCGGGAAGACGCGCGAGGCCATGCTGCTGTGCGAGGCGGCGGGCTACGACATCGTCATCGTCGAGACGGTCGGCGTCGGCCAGAGCGAGACGGCCGTCGCCGGCATGACCGACCTCTACCTGCTGCTGCAACTGCCCAACGCGGGCGACGACCTGCAGGCGATCAAGAAGGGCGTCATGGAACTGGCCGACCTCGTCGTCATCAACAAGGCCGACCTCGACCCCGCTGCGGCCATGCGCGCTCAGGCCCAGATCACGTCCGCGCTGCGGCTGCTGCCCACACACGCCCACGCGGCGCCAAGCGTGCTGCAGGTCAGCGCGTTGAAGGCCGATGGCATCGCGCCGCTCTGGGACGCCATCTGCACGCAGCGCGATGCGCGCCAGGCCAGCGGCTCCTGGGCGGCCAAGCGCCGTGAACAGTCCCTCGCCTGGATGTGGGAGCGCCTGCAGGCCGGCCTGCGCCAGGCCTTCGTCACCCACCCCGGCATGGCCGCGCGCCTGGAGGCCGCCACGGCCGAGGTGCGCGACGGCCGCACACCCGCATCCACCGCGGCACGCCAGTTGCTGGCGGCTTTCCAGCTTCGGAGTTCCTCATGATCACTGGCCTGAATCACATCAACCTGCGCGCGCCTGCCGAACTGCTGGCCACGCTGCGCGACTTCTACCGTGACGTGCTGGGCCTGACGGTCGGCCCGCGCCCCGATTTCGACAGCGACGGCTTCTGGCTCTATGCCGGCGGTCATCCGATCGTGCATCTGTCGACCCAGCGCTCGCACGAGCCAGTGCGTGGCCCGGTGAACCCGAGCGCGCCGACGACCTTTGACCACACGGCCTTTTATGGCACCGAATCCAAGGCCACGGCCGCCCACCTGGCCGCGCTGGGCGTGACCTTCCACGAGTCACGCTCGGCGGTCACGCGCCAGCACCAGTTCTTCCTGCAAGACCCCGCCGGCAATGGCGTGGAGATCAATTTCCCTTTTGAGGGCTGAAACCATGCACGACATCCTGCAAGCGCTGGAAGAAAAGCGCGCCCGCGCCCGGCTCGGTGGCGGCGAGAAGCGCATTGCCGCCCAGCACGCCAAGGGCAAGCTGACCGCCCGCGAGCGGTTGGAACTGCTGTTCGACGAAGGCAGCTTCGAGGAATGGGACATGTTCGTCGAGCACCGCTGCGTGGACTTCGGCATGCAGGACAACAAGATCCCCGGCGACGGCGTCGTCACCGGCTACGGCATGATCAACGGCCGCCTGGCCTTCGCCTTCAGCCAGGACTTCACCGTCTTCGGCGGCGCGCTCAGCGAGGCCCATGCCGAGAAGATCTGCAAGGTGATGGACCAGGCCATGAAGGTTGGCGCCCCGGTCATCGGCCTGAACGACTCGGGCGGTGCGCGCATCCAGGAGGGTGTCGCGTCACTGGGGGGTTATGCCGACGTGTTCCAGCGCAACGTGATGGCCTCCGGCGTCATCCCGCAGATCAGCATGATCATGGGCCCCTGTGCCGGCGGCGCGGTGTATTCGCCGGCCATGACCGACTTCATCTTCATGGTGCGCGACAGCAGCTACATGTTCGTCACCGGCCCCGAGGTCGTGAAGACCGTGACGCACGAGGAAGTGACTGCCGAGGAACTGGGCGGCGCCACCACACACAACAGCAAGAGTGGCGTGGCCGACCTGTCCTTTGAGAACGATGTCGAGGCGCTGCTGATGCTGCGCCGCTTCTTCAACTACCTGCCGCTCTCCAACCGCGAGAAGGCGCCTTGCCGCCCCAGCGGCGACCCAGCCACGCGCCTGGACTACTCGCTCGACACCCTGGTGCCCGAGAACGCCAACAAGCCCTACGACATCAAGGAGCTGATCCTCAAGGTTGTCGACGATGGCGACTTCTTCGAGCTGCAGCCCGACTACGCCAGGAACATCGTCACCGGCTTTGCGCGCATGGAGGGCCTGACGGTGGGCATCGTCGCCAACCAGCCGCTGGTGCTGGCCGGCTGCCTGGACATCAAGAGCAGCATCAAGGCGGCGCGTTTCGTGCGCTTCTGCGATGCGTTCAGCATCCCGGTCGTCACCTTCGTCGACGTGCCCGGCTTCATGCCCGGCACGTCCCAGGAGTACGGCGGCATCATCAAGCACGGTGCCAAGCTGCTCTACGCCTACGCCGAGGCCACGGTGCCCAAGATCACCGTCATCACCCGCAAGGCCTATGGCGGCGCGTATGACGTGATGGCCTCCAAGCACCTGCGCGGCGACGTCAACTTCGCCTGGCCCAACGCCGAGATTGCCGTGATGGGCGCCAAGGGCGCGGTGGAGATCATCTTCCGCGAGGACAAGGGCGACCCTGAGAAGCTGGCCGCCCGCGAGGCCGAGTACAAGGCCCGCTTCGCCAACCCCTTCATCGCCGGCAGCCGCGGCTTCATCGACGACGTCATCCAGCCGCACGAGACCCGCAAGCGCATCTGCCGCTCGCTGGCCATGCTGAAGGACAAGAAGCTGGAGAACCCGTGGCGCAAGCACGGGAACATCCCGCTGTGAGCAAGGCAAGCTGCGGCGCTGAGGCCAGGCGGCTTACCGACATCCCCAACATCGGCAAGGCGATGGAGGCCGACCTGATCAGCTTGGGGCTGACGACGCCGGCCGACGTGAAGCGCATGGACCCGATGAAGACCTACGACCGCCTGCGCGACCCCATGGGCCAGCGCCATGACCCCTGCGTGCTCGACACCTTCATGGCCGCGCACGACTTCATGAACGGCGGGCCCGCCCAGCCGTGGTGGCACTTCACCGAGCAGCGCAAGAAGCTGTTGGGCAAGACCAAGTAAACAGAGGCTCCCAATGTTCACCAAGATCCTGATTGCCAACCGTGGTGTTCGCGCCGAAGGCGCGGTCGCGCCAGCGACAGATTGCCTGATGACCGGCGCGGCCGGGCACGCAGGCGATTTCCGCGCGGAGACACAGCATGTTTGACAAGATCCTCATCGCCAACCGCGGGGAAATCGCCTGCCGGGTCATCGCGACGGCCAAGAAGATGGGCATCGCCACCGTCGCCGTCTACTCCGAGGCCGACAAGGACGCCCGCCATGTCGAGCTGGCCGACGAGGCCGTGCTGCTCGGCCCCGCGCCTTCGCGCGAGAGCTATCTTGTTGCTGACAAGATCATTGCCGCCGCCAAGAGCACCGGCGCGCAGGCTATCCACCCCGGCTACGGCTTCCTGTCCGAGAACGAGGCCTTCGCGCGCCGCGTGGAGGAAGAAGGCCTGGTCTTCATCGGCCCCAAGCACGCCAGCATCGCGGCCATGGGCGACAAGATCGCGTCCAAGAAGCTGGCCACCGCAGCCGGCGTCAACACCATCCCGGGCCACAACGAGCCCATCCTGTCGCCCGAAGAAGCCGTCGGCATCGCGGCGCGCATCGGCTACCCCGTCATGATCAAAGCCAGCGCCGGCGGCGGCGGCAAGGGCTTGCGCGCGGCCTTCAACGACAAGGAGGCCTTCGAGGGCTTCACGTCCTGCCGCAACGAGGCCCGTAACAGCTTTGGCGACGACCGCGTCTTCATCGAGAAATTCGTCGAGGAGCCCCGCCACATCGAGATACAGGTACTGGGTGATGCGCAAGGCCAGGTCGTCTACCTGTGGGAGCGCGAATGCTCCATCCAGCGCCGCCACCAGAAGGTCATCGAGGAGGCGCCGTCGCCCTTCATCAGCGAGGCCACGCGCCGCGCCATGGGTGAGCAGGCCGTGGCGTTGGCCAAGGCCGTCAACTACCAGAGCGCCGGCACGGTGGAGTTCGTCGTCGGCAAGGACCAGAGCTTCTACTTCCTGGAGATGAACACGCGGCTGCAGGTGGAGCACCCGGTCACCGAATGCATCACGGGCTTGGACCTCGTCGAGCAGATGATCCGCGTCGCGGCGGGCGAGCCGCTGTCGTTCACGCAAGACCAGATCAAGCGCGACGGCTGGGCCATCGAATGCCGCATCAATGCGGAAGACCCTTTCCGAAACTTCCTGCCGTCCACCGGTCGACTGGTGCGTTATCAGCCGCCGGAAACGAGCATGCAGCAAGGCGAGCCGAGCCGCTTCGGCGTGCGTGTGGACACCGGCGTCTACGAGGGTGGCGAGATCCCGATGTTCTACGACTCGATGATCGCCAAGCTCATCGTGCATGGCCGCGACCGCGCCGAGGCGATTGGCAAGATGCGCGAGGCGCTGAACGGCTTCGTCATCCGCGGTGTGTCCAGCAACATCCCCTTCCAGGCTGCGCTGCTGGCCCACCCAGACTTTGCGAGTGGCGACTTCAACACCGGCTTCATCGCCCAGCACTACGCCGCTGGCTTCRAGGCCGAGGACGTGCCACACGACGACCCGCTCTTCCTCGTCGCGCTGGCCGGTTTCATCCGCCGCAAGGCCCGCGAACGTGAGGCCGGCATCAGCGGCCAACTGCGCGGCCACGAGGTGCAGATCGAGCATGACTACGTCGCCGTCGTCAACCTCGGCGGCGGCCGCAGCGAGCAGCACCCCATGCACATCAGCGAGTTCGCCGGTGCCCTGGGCGAGGCGCGCGTGCAGGTGCGCGACAAGGACTACCGCATCGTCAGCCGCTCGCGCCTGAACGACGTGCGCATCACCGGCACCGTCAACGGCCTGGCCTTCACGGCCCAGGCCGAGCGCGGCACGGCCAGGAACCCGCTGGCCTACCGCATCCATCACGGCGGCCGCTCCATCGAGCTGACCGTGCTGAGCCCCCGCGCGGCGGAGTTGCAGACGTTGATGCCCTTCAAGGCACCGCCGGACACGAGCAAGTTCCTGCTGTCGCCCATGCCCGGCTTGCTCGTTCACCTGGCCGCCCAGGTCGGCCAGACCGTGCAGGCCGGCGAGCGCCTGGCCGTCATCGAGGCGATGAAGATGGAGAACATCCTCACAGCCGGCCAGGATGTGACCGTGGCCGAGGTGCTGGCCAAGCCGGGCGAGAGCCTGTCGGTCGACCAGCCCATCCTGCGCTTTGCCTGAGCCGACCGTCGCCATCGTCGGCGCCGGCGTGGCCGGCGCGGCGGCGGCCGTGCGGYTGGCCGAGCGCGGCGTTGCCGTCACGCTCTACGAGGCCGTTCCGGAGCCCAAACCCATCGGCGCTGGCCTGCTGCTGCAGCCTACGGGCCAGCGCGTGCTGGCGGCCATGGGCTTGCTGGACGAGGCACTGGCGCTGGGTGTCCGTGTGGACCGGCTGTTCGGCGACACGCCATCCGGCCGCGCCGTGCTGAACATGAGCTACCAGCGCTTCCACCCCGAGGCTTATGGCTTGGGGCTGCAGCGCGGCGCTTTGATGGGCCTGCTGTGGAGGCGCGTGCGCGAGCTGGGCATCCCGTGGCATTGCGGCGCGGCGGTCGAGGGCTTTGAGCAGGACGCGAGCGGCATCATCCTGAGCCTGAGCGGCGCCGAGCCCGTGCGGCACAGCGCGCTGATCCTCGCCAACGGCAGCTTCTCTCGGCTGCGCGAGGGCATGAAGGTCAAGCAGAGCGCTCGGCTTTTCCCCTGGGGCGCCGTCTGGACCGTGCTGCCGGCACCGCCGGGCTTCCCGCAGATCGAACTGCGCCAGCGCTTCCGCTCGGCCTCGCAGATGCTGGGGCTGATGCCCGTCGGCAAGGCGGCCGATGACGATGCCGAACAAGGCATCAACCTGTTCTGGAGCCTGCCGGTTGCGGAACTCGACGGTTGGCCAGCCCGCATCGGTCTCGCCCAACTCAAGCAGCGCATGGCCGAGCTCTTCCCCGACGTCACACCGCTGCTCGCCGGCCTGCACGACGCCGCCCAGCTGCGCGAGGCGCGCTACGCCGACGTGCACATGGCCCGCTGGCACGACGGCCGGGTGCTCGCCATCGGCGACTGCGCCCACGGCATGAGCCCGCAGCTGGGGCAGGGCGCCAACATGGCGCTGATCGACGCGCATGAACTCGCGGCCGAAGTCGGTGGCGACTGGCCCGGCGCCTTCGCGCGCTACAGCCAACGCCGCCGCGCCCACCTGCGCTTCTACGGCCAGGCCAGCAAGGGACTGACGCCGATGTTCCAGTCCCACGCCGTCGTCGCGCCCTGGCTGCGCGACCGCTTCTTCGGCTGGGGTGGCCGGCTGCCCTACATCCATCAACAATCCATCGCCACGCTGGCCGGGGTCAAGACCGGCTGGCTGTGGGGGCGGTTCAAACTCTGAAGACGACCATGACCGACACGCGCCCCTTCAAGGTTCTCGGCCTGCAACAGATCGCCATCGGCGGCCTCGACAAAGCCAAGCTGCGCCACCTGTGGGTGGACCTGCTGGGCGTGCCGGTGACCGGCAACTTCGTCAGCGAGCGCGAGAACGTCGACGAGGACATCTGCACGCTGGGGCAGGGCGCCTATGCGGTGGAGGTGGACCTGATGCAGCCGCTGGACCCCGACAAGAAACCCGCCGTCCACGCCACGCCGCTCAACCACATCGGCCTGTGGGTGGACGACCTGCCCGCCGCCGTGCAGTGGCTGGAGTCGCAAGGCCTTCGCTTTGCCCCAGGTGGCATTCGTCGCGGCGCGGCCGGCCACGACATCTGCTTCGTCCACCCCAAGGGCAATGACCAGTTCCCGTTCGGCGGCGAGGGCGTGCTGATCGAACTTGTCCAGGCGCCGCCGGATGTGGTCTTAGCGCTTCAAGCTGCCCGATAGCTCTACCAGCCGCTCGAACTCCGCGCGGTGCCCGTAGCGGTCCGTGCTGCGCGCGTCATGCGCCAGCGCGGCAATCTGCTGCGGGCCGTAGTCGCCGATCTGCGTGCTGCCGCGCAGCCATTGCCCCCAGGCGGCCACGGCGACGGCGAAGCGCAGGTCGGCGTCCGCCTTGGCCAGCGCCGGCCAGGCTGCGGCCTTGGTGATGGGTAGTTGAACGAGCTTGCTCTCCGCCTGCCCCGGCGGCTTGTAGCGCAGCTTCAGCCAGGCCAACTCCCTGGCGTGCGGGTCGGCGGGCTTGGCGTCCTTGCTCTCGCCGTAGCGCAGCGGGTCCACCGTGCCCTTGGCGCCGGTGGGGATGATCTCGTACAGCGCCGTCACCGTGTGGCCGGCACCAATGTCGCCGGCGTCCACCTTGTCGTCGTTGAACTGCTGGCGCGTCAGGTTGTTCAGCTCGTAGCCGATGAGGCGGTATTCCTGCACCAGCGCCGGGTTGAACTCGATCTGCAGCTTCAGGTCCTGGGCGATGACGGCGAGCGTGCTGGTCATCTCGTTGACGAGCACCTTGTGCGCCTCCTGCAGCGTGTCCAGGTAGTGGTAGCTGCCGTCGCCCACGTCGGCGAGCTTCTTCATCAGCGCCTCGTTGTAGTTGCTGTCGCCCACGCCCAGCGCCGTCAGGCTCACGCCGCGTTTGCGTTCACCCTCCACCAAGGTCTTCAGCTCGTCCGCGCTCGTCACGCCGATGTTGAGGTCGCCGTCGGTGGCCAGCAGCACGCGGTTGATGCCTTCGCTGATGAAGCCGGCGCGGGCCTGTGCGTAGGCCAAGCGGATGCCCGCCTCGCCATAKGTGCCGCCGCCGGCACTGAGCGTGTCGATGGCGGCGTGGATGGCGTCCTTCCGGTCGCCCGGCGTGGCCTCCAGCACGACGCGCGTGCCGTTGGCATAGCTGACGATGCCGACGCGGTCCTGTGCGCGCAGCTGGTTGGTCAGCAGATGCAGGGCCGAACGCACCAGCGGCAGCCGGTCCTGCGGGCCCATGGAGCCGGACACGTCGACGAGGAAGACCAGATTGGCCGGCGGCAGGCTCTGCTTGGCCAGGTCCTGCCCCTTGACGGCGATGCGTAGCAGGCCGCGCTCGGCGTTCCACGGCGACGCGACGAGGCGGGCATCGACGGCAAACGGCGTGGCCGCATTCGCCGCCGGTGCGGCGTAGTCGTAGCCGAAGTAGTTGACCAGTTCCTCCACGCGCACAGCGTCGCGCGGGGGCAGGGCGCCGCGGTTCAGGAAGCGGCGCACATTGGCGTAGCTGCCGGTGTCCACGCTGGCGCTGAAGGTCGAGACCGGCACCTCGGCGACGCGCTGCCAGGGGCGGTCGTCGAAGCGGGTGTACTGGGCTGTGGATGGCGGCGGCGCGATTGCGCGCGTCGGAGCAGGCATGTACGCCAGCGCCGCGATGGCCGCGTGAGGCACTGGCACCTGAGTCGCCGCAATCGGACTGGGTTGCGGCGCGCCTTCGACGCGCTCCAGCTTGGGCGCCCCTGGTGCGTCCGGCCGGGGTGCCTCGGCGCCCTGGTTGAGTTGCTGCGCGCAGCCGTTCAGGCCGAGGGCAATGAGCAGTGCAAGGCCGAGCCGCCGTGGGCTCAGGGTCTGGGTCATCTGGAACTCCCTTGGGCGGTGAGCGCCCTGGCGTCGCAACGTGTCACGCAGTCATCGCGCCGACACGGCCAGCCCCGGACAAACCCGAGCTTTGACTTGCGGCGAAGCGGCACTTCCCCAACCGCTGCTTCTGCCGTGCCGTACCTGCCCGTAACCTGTGTGCAGCAAATCTTGCGCGTGCTGCGCTGGGCTGACYGGCCCGTGGCACACCGGGAGGCGGGGTGGCCACGAGCAACCCCGTGGATTCGGTCGCAAGGCTTTGCTCGGCCGCCGGGGCCAGAATCTGCGCCTTCGCCTTTCACGCCGCCCGATGCGCCACACCCTTTTCCTGCTGGCCTTGCTGCCCACCTTCGCGCAGGCCTGGGGCAACCACAGCCCCATGTGCTACCGCGCCTTCGAGCGCATGCCCGAGGTGGCCGCCGCCGCCGCCGTGAAGGCCGAACCGCTGGTTGATTTCCTGCGC
Organism: Roseateles sp. P5_E8; assembly: GCF_054177665.1. NCBI lineage: Bacteria > Pseudomonadati > Pseudomonadota > Betaproteobacteria > Burkholderiales > Sphaerotilaceae > Roseateles > Roseateles sp. P5_E8. The sequence goes on from NZ_JBGCUM010000038.1 coordinate 21,742, forward strand.
GACCAGGAAGCGGCCATCGCTCGCACGCTGGATGCCCAGGAAGCCTGGGCCCGCGAACACCTGAAGGGCCATGCGGCGCGGCCCGATGCGCTGCGCTTCCTGCCCGATGCCAAACGCAGCGACGCCGACCGCCGCACTGCCTTGCTGCGCGCGTTGCGCCTGTCGCCGCAGTCCCGGCTGGCGCTCTATCTCCAGGTCGACCCGCGCGAAGCCGAGTCCACGCGGCCGGCCATAGCCGTCAGCCAGGTCTCCGCCGTCACCCCGTCCAAGGGCGCCACGCAGCGCTTTGTCGCCTTGCTGCCCGGCGAGGCAGTCGCGCCGCTGGCCGTGCTGGCCTCGGCGTGCGACGAGCCCGACTACGGCCACGACCTGAATCTCTTCGACGACAACCCGGGCAGCCCTGCCAACCCGGCCTACGGCTTCGGCAAGCAGCCCTTCGGCAACCCGGCCGTCGGCATCGGCTCGCAGGCGCCCTTCCACATGGGCTTCTTCCACCAGGGCGCCGTCTTCAACACGCTGGCGCCCAGCTTCGCGCGCACCTTTGCCGAACTGCGCGTGCAGCAGTACGGCGGCCTGGCCGTGCTGGCCTGGCAGACCGGCCACGCCTACTGGGGCTGGCGCTTCGCCGGCTTGGCGCTGCACCACGTGCAAGACCTGACCCAGCCCTATCACGCCAGTGCCGCCCCGGGCGCCACGCTGGGCCACATGATGTGGGTCAACCTGAAGGCCCAGCTTGGCGCGCCGGCCGACCGGCAAGGCCTGGTCGTGCTGCAGAGCAACCGGCACTTCGTGCTGGAGCAGTTCCAGACCCGCTGGATCATCGACGCGGCCCGCCAACGCCGTGACGGCCCGCTGGAGACGGCTCTGCGCGGCGCCGCCCGCGACGCCCGCTATCCGCCCTGGAGCCCGAGCTATGTGCGCGACGTTGTCGCCGCCGAGGCCTTCGCCGCCGGCCCGGCAACGGATGCAGCCGTCGTCGTCGGCGCGCCGGCGAATTTCGTCACTGACCCCAATTTCGATTTCGCGGCCAACGAGGCCCAGCTTGGCCCGGAACTGGCGCGCGACCTGCAGGGCCAGCGCGACGCGCTGCAGCGCGAGATCGCCGAACTGCTGGGCCACTTTGGCGCCCACAGCCGCAACGCGCTGCGCGGGTTGCTCAAGCAGGCAGACAGCCAAACGACACGTTGAGGTTCGCCTATGGCGAAATCACAATCGCTTTTTTGCGCATAATCGTGTTCTTCGCGAAGGCTATGCTGGAGTCAAACGATCATGCGCCACGACCTCACCACTCTCAATCTCGTGCTGGCCATCGAGCAGACCCGCTCGATCACCCGTGGCGCCGCCCAGGAACACCTGGCGCTGGCAGCGGCCAGCAAGCGCCTGTCTGACCTCGAAAGCCGCCTCGGCGTGCAGCTTTTTGAGCGGCGGGCGCGCGGTGTCGAGCCGACCGAGGCGGGCCGGGCGCTGGTGCGCCATATCCGCTCGCTGCATGCGTCCCTCTACGCCCTCGAAACCGAGGTCATGGAGTTTTCGCGCGGCATCAAGGGCCATCTGCGCATCGCCTCCAACACCAGCGCCATCGCGGAATGCCTGCCGCCTTACCTCGTCGAGTTCTCCCAGGCCCATGCGCAGATCCGCATCAGCCTGGAAGACCTGACCAGCGCCGAAGTGCAGGCTGCCGTGGCCGAAGGGCGTGCGGACGTTGGCGTCTTCACGGCGCCAGTGCTGGACAACCGCGTGCAGGCCTGGGTCTTCGCCCGCAGCCGCTTGGCGGCGCTCGTCCCACTCAAGCACCCGCTGGCCAGCCGCGAGACGGTGAGCTTCGACGACCTGCTGGGCTATGACCTCATCGGCCTGAACGCCGGTGCCAGCGCTCAGGAGTTGATGCGCGAACAGGCCGCTGCCCGCGGCCAGACCCTCAACGCTCGCCTGCAGGTGCGCGGCTTCGACGGCATCGCCCAACTGGTCGAGTCCGGCCTCGGCGTCGCCGTTTTGCCCGAACAACCCGCCGAGCGCTTCACCCGCGTCTTCGGCGTGCGCTGCCTGCGACTTGAAGAGTCGTGGGCCGAGCGCGACTATTACCTGGGTGTGCTGCGCCAACAGCGCTTGCCCACCGTGGTGCAACGCTTCGTGGACACCCTCATTCCTCGAGAAAAGCAATGACCTCCCGTACCCTTTACGACAAGCTCTGGGACGAGCATGTCGTGCACTCCCAACCGGATGGCACGGCACTGCTCTACATCGACCGCCACCTCGTGCACGAGGTGACCAGCCCGCAGGCCTTCGAAGGCCTGGACCTGGCCGGCCGCAAGGTCTGGCGCCTGTCGGCCAACCTCGCGGTCAGCGACCACAACGTGCCGACGACGGACCGTTCGCAAGGCATCGCCGACCCCATCTCCAAACTGCAGGTCGACACGCTGGACGCCAACTGCGACCGCGTCGGCATCACGCAGTTCAAGATGAACGACAAGCGCCAGGGCATCGTGCATGTCATCGGCCCGGAGCAGGGCGCCACGCTGCCCGGCATGACCGTTGTCTGCGGCGACAGCCACACGTCCACCCACGGCGCCTTCGGCGCGCTGGCGCATGGCATCGGCACCAGCGAGGTCGAGCATGTGCTGGCCACGCAGACGCTGTCGGCCAAGAAGGCCAAGAACCTGCTCGTCAAGGTCGAAGGCCAATGCCCCAAGGGCGTCGGCGCCAAGGACATCGTCCTGGCCATCATCGGCAAGATCGGCACGGCCGGCGGCAATGGCTACACCATCGAGTTTGCGGGCGCGGCTATCCGCTCACTGTCGATGGAAGGTCGCATGACCGTCTGCAACATGGCCATCGAAGCCGGCGCCCGCGCAGGCCTGATCGGTGTAGACGACACGACCATCGCCTACGTGAAGGGCCGCCCCTTCTCGCCGAACGGCGTGGAGTGGGACCAGGCCGTCGCCTACTGGCGCACGCTGCACACCGATGCCGGCGCGCATTTCGACAAGGTCGTCGAGCTGGACGCTGCACAGATCCGCCCGCAGGTCAGCTGGGGCACCTCGCCCGAGATGGTGTTGGCCATCGATGACCGCGTGCCCGACCCGGACAAGGAAAAGGACGCCGTCAAGCGCGGCGCCATCGAGCGCGCGCTGACCTATATGGCGCTGGAACCCAACAAGGCCATCAGCGACATCCACGTCGACAAGGTCTTCATCGGCTCCTGCACCAACAGCCGCATCGAGGACATGCGCGAGGCTGCCGCCGTCGTGCGCCGCGTCGGTGGCCGCCTGGCCAAGAACATCAAGCTGGCCCTGGTCGTGCCGGGTTCCGGCCTCGTCAAGGCGCAGGCGGAAGCCGAAGGCTTGGACCAGGTCTTCAAGGCCGCCGGCTTCGAGTGGCGCGAGCCGGGCTGCTCCATGTGCCTGGCGATGAACGCCGACCGGCTGGAGCCGGGCGAGCGCTGTGCATCGACGAGCAACCGTAATTTCGAAGGCCGGCAGGGCGCCGGTGGTCGCACGCATCTGGTCAGCCCGGCTATGGCCGCTGCTGCCGCGATGACCGGCCATTTCGTTGACGTGAGGACGCTGGCCTGATATGGACAAGTTCACCATCCACAAGGGTCTCGTCGCGCCCATGGACCGCGACAACGTCGACACCGACGCCATCATCCCCAAGCAGTTCCTGAAGTCGATCAAGCGCAGCGGCTTCGGCCCCAACCTGTTTGACGAATGGCGCTACCTGGACCACGGCGAGCCCGGCCAGGACCCTGCCAGCCGCAAGCACAACCCCGAGTTCGTGCTGAACCAGCCGCGCTATGCCGGCGCCAGCGTGCTGATCGCGCGCAGCAACTTCGGCTGCGGCTCCAGCCGCGAGCACGCACCCTGGGCGCTGCAGCAGTACGGCTTCCGCGCCATCCTGGCGCCCAGCTTCGCCGACATCTTCTTCAACAACTGCTTCAAGAACGGCCTGTTGCCCATCGTGCTGCCGGAAAGCGCCATCGCGCGCCTGTTCGACGAGGTCTACGCCTTCCCGGGCTACCAGCTCATCGTCGACCTGCCGCGCCAGGTGGTGGTGAAGCCCGACGGCGCCGAACTGCCCTTCGATATCGAGCCCTTCCGCAAGGAGTGCCTGATCGGCGGCCTCGACGAGATCGGCCTGACGTTGCAGCACACTGACAAGATTCGCGCCTACGAGGCTGCCCGCATCGCTGCGAAGCCCTGGCTCAACAACCGAGTGATTTGAGATGAAGAAGATTGCAGTACTGCCGGGCGACGGCATTGGTCCCGAAATCATGACCGAAGCGGTCAAGGTGCTGAACGCCCTGGACCTGCCGTTGCAGCTGGACTGGGCCGACGTCGGCGGCAAGGCCTATGACACCAGCGGCCACCCGCTGCCCCCGGCCACGCTGAAGCTGGCCCAGGAAGCCGACGCCGTGCTGTTCGGCGCGGTGGGTGACTGGAAGTACGACAAGCTCGAGCGTTCGCTGCGGCCTGAACAGGCCATCCTGGGGTTGCGCAAGGCGCTGGGCCTGTTTGCCAACTTCCGCCCGGCCATCTGCTACGAGCAGCTCACGCACGCCTCGTCGCTGAAGCCCGAACTGGTCGCCGGTCTCGACATCCTGCTGATCCGCGAACTCACTGGCGACATCTACTTCGGCCAGCCGCGAGGCCGCCGCGTGGCTGTGGACGGCCACTTCCCCGGCGCCGACGAAGCCTTCGACACGATGCGCTACTCGCGCCCCGAGATCGAGCGCATCGCCCACGTCGCCTTCCAGGCGGCCCGCAAGCGCAACAAACGCCTGACCAGCGTCGACAAGGCCAACGTGCTGGAGACCTCGCAGTTCTGGAAGGACATCGTCATCGAAGTCCACGCCCAGTACCCCGACGTCGAGCTGGACCACATGTACGTGGACAACGCCGCCATGCAGCTCGTCAAGGCGCCGAAGAAGTTCGACGTCGTCGTGACCGGCAACATGTTCGGCGACATCCTTTCGGATGAGGCCGCGATGCTGACCGGCTCCATCGGCATGCTGCCGTCCRCCTCGTTGGACGCCAACAACAAGGGCCTCTACGAACCCAGCCACGGCAGCGCGCCGGACATCGCCGGCAAGGGAATCGCCAACCCTCTGGCTACAATCCTGTCCGCTGCCATGATGCTCAAGTTCTCCCTCAACCAAGCCGACGCTGCCGCTCGTATCGAGACGGCCGTGCAGTCGGTGCTGGCCCAGGGCTTGCGCACCGCCGACATCTGGAGTGATGGCACCACGAAGGTCTCGACCCGCGAAATGGGCGACGCCGTGGTGAAAGCCATTACGACCACGAAAACCATCAAGAGCTAAAGCTCCGTCTCGTCTCGCCCCTCCAAACCCGGCGAACGAGCCGGGGCCCGAAGTGGATGGGGTTTGGTGAAGCAAAAGGAATGATGATGACGACCTTGGTAGGCCTCGTAGGCTGGCGCGGCATGGTGGGCTCGGTGCTCATGGAGCGCATGACCGCTGAGCGCGATTTCGACCTGATCGAGCCGCTGTTCTTCTCGACCTCCAACGCCGGCGGCGCTGCCCCGGCCCAGGCCAAGAACGAGAAGACGCTGCAGAGCGGCTTCGACATCGAACAGCTCAAGCGCTGCGACATCATCATCACGGCCCAGGGCGGCGACTACACGTCCGAGGTCTACCCCAAGCTGCGCGCTGCGGGCTGGACGGGCCACTGGATCGACGCCGCCTCCACGCTGCGCATGGCCGATGACGCCGTCATCATCCTAGACCCCGTCAACCGCCCCGTCATCGACCAGGCGCTGAGCGACGGCGGCAAGAACTGGATCGGCGGCAACTGCACCGTCAGCTGCATGCTGATGGGCGTGGGCGCGCTGTACAAGGCCGGCCTCGTCGAGTGGATGTCCACGCAGACCTACCAAGCCGCGTCCGGCGGTGGCGCCCAGCACATGCGCGAACTGCTGACGCAGTACGGCACGCTGAACGCCGCCGTGAAGCCGCTGCTGGACGACCCCAAGAGCGCCATCCTCGAGATCGACCGCCAGGTCATCGCCAAGCAGCGTTCGCTGTCGGCTGAAGAGACGGCCAACTTCGGCGTGCCGCTGGGCGGCTCCCTGATCCCCTGGATCGACAAGGACCTCGGCAACGGCATGTCCAAGGAAGAGTGGAAGGGCATGGCCGAGACCAACAAGATCCTCGGTTCGGGCTCCATCCCGGTCGACGGCTTCTGCGTTCGCGTCGGCGCCATGCGCTGCCACAGCCAGGCCCTGACCTTCAAGCTGAAGAAGGACGTGCCGCTGGCCGACATCGAGGCCATGATCGCCGCCGACAACGAGTGGGTGAAGCTCGTGCCCAACACGCGCGAAGCCACCATCCGCGACCTGACCCCCGTGGCTGTCACGGGCACGATGACGATTCCGGTCGGCCGCGTGCGCAAGCTGGCCATGGGGCCCGAGTACCTCGGCGCTTTCACCATTGGCGACCAACTGCTGTGGGGCGCCGCCGAGCCGCTGCGCCGCATGCTGCGCATCCTGCTCGAGCGCTGAGCCCAGTCCCGGAACAGGCCCTGTGGCCGGTTCCGCTTACGGTCTTTTACGAGTTGACCTAGGGTTGACCCCGGTCTCCTTATCGAAACCAAGCGACACATCAGATACCCCTTGAGCATTTCCGCGTATATGCTTGATGCTGTTGTGTTTTTGATTCGAGACTCGACGCAGGCCATAACGTGCAAACCAGCGTAACCAGGTTCGTGCAGCGCGTGCTGAAGATCGAGACAGGCGGGGCCCATTGCCCCGCCTTGTTGCTTGGGGGAATGCCTTGAAAGACCACATCCGCGACGCATTCGAGGGCGTCCGCCCGACCGGCTTCACCCGCCACCACCTTGCTCTGGCTGCCGCGCTGCTCGTGGCCACGGGGGGTGCGCAGGCGCTGGGCCTGGGTAGATTGAATGTGCAGTCCGCCCTCGGCGAGACCATGCGTGCCGAGATCGACGTCACCAGCCTGACGTCCGAAGAGACCGCCACGCTCAAGGTGCGCGTCGCACCGCCCGATGCCTACCGCACCAGCGGTGTGGACTACAACCCGGTGCTGACTTCGGCCCAGGTGCTGGTGGTTCGCCGCGACGGCCGCACGCTGCTGCGCGTCAGCAGTGACCGTGCGGTGCAGGAACCCTTCGTCGACGTCATCCTGGAGCTGACCTGGTCGACCGGTCGCCTGGTGCGCGAATACACGCTGCTGTTCGACCCGCCCAGCCTGCCCAAGCCCGCKCCCGTCATCACCGTGCCGCCGGCCGTCGCCGCTGCACCTGCGGTCGCCAGTGAGGCCGTTCCCGCCCCGGCACCTGCCGTGACGACGGCGCTGCCGCGCATCCTGCCCGCTCAGCCGCCCGTGGCTGTGGCCCGGCCGCCGGTTGCGCCGCCGCCGCCGGCGCCCGCTCCGGCGCGTCCACCCGTCACCGCCTCCTCCGAGTACCACGTGCGCCCGGGCGACTCGCTGTCCAAGGTCGCCGGCCGCACGCAGGTCAGCGGCATCTCGCTGGACCAGATGCTCGTCGGCCTGTTCCGCAACAACCCCGACGCCTTCATCGACGGCAACATGAACCTGCTGAAGGCAGGCGCCGTGTTGCAGGTACCGTCCAGCGACGCGCTGGCCACCGTGCCTGCGCCCGAGGCGCGCCGCATCATCCTGGCCCAGAGCGCCGATTTCTCCGCCTATCGCCAGCGCCTGGCCTCTGCCGCGCCGACGCTGCAGAGCACCGAGAGCGTGCGCCAGTCCAAGGGACAGGTTCAGGCCGCCGTCGAGGACCGCAAGCCCGCTGCCGCGCCGACGCCCGACAAGCTCACGCTCAGCAAGGCCGGCGCCGCCGCCAGCGAGACCAAGCTGTCCAAGGACACCGAGAAGAAGGACGCGGCTGCCCGCGTGGCTGAGTTGACGCGCAACGTCGAGGAGCTGAAGAAGCTCTCCAGCGCCGCCGCCAAGCCGGCCGCGCCAGTTGCTTCCGCAGCGCCTGCTCCGGCACCGGTCGTGTCGACCCTGCCTGCGCCGGTCGTTGCCGCTGCCGAGCCTGCGTCAGCGCCGGCACCCGTGGCTGCCGCCAGCGTTGCGGCCTCCAAGCCGCAGCCTCGCGCCAGCGCGCCGCTGCCTCCGCCGCCGGCCGCCGAACCACCCGGCTTCATCGAGGAATTGCTGGACAACCGCTTCGTGCTACCGCTGGCCGCAGTTCTCGTCGCCGTGCTTGGCGGCCTGGGCCTCTACCGCCTGCGCTCGCGCCGCCCGGCGAACGCATCCGAGACAGGCTTCCACGAAAGCCGCCTGCAGCCCGATTCCTTCTTCGGCGGCACCGGCGGCCAGCGCGTCGACACGCGTGACGCGCAGAACAGCGGCCAGTCGTCGATGAGCTATTCGCTCAGCCAGCTGGACGCCATCGGCGACGTGGATCCGGTCGCCGAGGCCGACGTCTACCTGGCCTATGGCCGCGACCTGCAAGCCGAGGAAATCCTCAAGGAAGCCCTGCGCGCCAACCCGACACGCCTGGCCATCCGCCTGAAGCTGCTGGAGGTTTACGCCAAGCGCCGCGACACCAAGGGCTTCGAGCAGCTCGCCGTGCAGCTGTTTGCCGAGACCAAGGGATCGGGCGAGGACTGGTCCAAGGCCCAGGAACTGGGCCGAGGCATAGACCCGGACAACCCCCTGTACCAGCCCGGTGGCGCACCGGCCCATGTCGAGGACGGCCCCGAACTGCGCCCCGAGCCCATGAACGCCAGCACGCTGCCGCAGACGGCACTGCCGAGCGGCGCACATCCGTCCACGGCTCATCTGGGAACCGACGCGCTGTCCCGTGGCGGCCCCGACACCGGCCCCGTCAGCGGCTTCGACCTGGCGCTGGACCTGGACCTCGACGCCCCCGAGCCGGTCTCGCCGCACGCGATGGCCGCGACCCAGGCCATGCCGGCTTCGGTGGAGCATGCGCCGTTGACGATGGATTTCGACATTTCCGGTCGTGGCGCCCGTGTTGCCCCTCCGGCGCCGGATCTGAACTTCGACCTCAGTGGCATGGGCGGCCTGCCGACCACCACCTCACCGCCGGCGACGGCGCCGACCGACCTGGACTTCGACCTCGGCGAGCCCACCCAGCCCGGTGAAACCGATCCGGACCACCTCGCCGTGGCCCTGGAGGCCTTGGGCGACGACGATGGCGACCCGCTGGTGCGTCAGCTGGAACTGGCCGACGAGTTCCGCCAGATCGGCGACACCGAGGGAGCCCGCGAAGTGCTTCAGGAACTGATTCAGCGCGCCAGCGGCTCGCTGCGCGACCGCGCCCAGGCGATGCTGAACGACTTGCGTTAAGCGCAGCCGCGATACTTCAACGCCCGGTTCGCCGGGCGTTTTTCGTTGGAGCCCATGAGAGTTGCACTAGGAGTCAGCTACCGCGGCGGCGGCTACAACGGCTGGCAGAGCCAGCCCGACGGTCGCACCGTGCAGGACGCGCTCGAAAAAGGCCTGGCCGCCTTCGCGGCCCAGCCCATCCGCACGATCTGCGCCGGCCGCACCGATGCCGGCGTGCACGGCATCAACCAGGTCATCCACTTCGACACCGAGGTGGAGCGCGAACTCTTCTCCTGGGTGCGCGGCAGCAATCGCTACCTGCCGCCCGACATCGCCATCCAGTGGTGCCGCTTTCCGGGCGACACCTTCCACGCGCGCAACTCCGCGCGAGGGCGGCGTTATGCCTACCTGCTGCTGGAGTCCGCCGTGCGGCCGGCCATCGAGTCCGGCCAATGCGGCTGGGTCTTCCGCCCGCTCGACCAGAGCGYGCTGGAGGCTGCCGCGGAGCGCCTCGTCGGCGAGCACGACTTCTCGTCCTTCCGCTCATCCGAATGTCAGGCGGCCTCGCCCGTGAAGACGCTGCGCGAGATCCGCGTGCAGCGGCGCGGCGCCTACTGGCGCTTCGAGTTCGAGGCCAGTGCCTTCCTGCACCACATGGTGCGCAACCTGATGGGCTGCCTGCTGGCCGTGGGCAACGGCACGCGCCCGGCGGACTGGGTGTCGGAGGTGCTGGCCGCGCGCGACCGCAAGGTGGCAGCGCCGACCTTTCCCCCCGACGGCCTCTATTTCCTCGGCCCGACCTACGATGTCGAACTCGACATCCCGCGCGAGGTCGCGGCTTTGGACTGGTTGCCATGACAAGAATCAAGATCTGCGGCCTGACCCGCGAGGCCGATGTGGAAGCGGCCATTGCAGCAGGCGCTGACGCCATCGGCTTCGTCTTCTACGCCAAGAGCCCGCGCGCCGTGACGCCGGAGCGGGCGAGGGCGCTGGCCAAGTTGCTGCCGCCCTTCGTGACGCCGGTGGGCCTGTTCGTCAATGCGACCGACGCCGATCTGGAGGCTGGGCTGGAGGCGCTGCCCAACATGCTCGTCCAGTTCCACGGTGACGAGACGCCCGCCGACTGCGACCGCGTCAAACGGCCTTATCTGCGCGCCGCCCGCATGGCGCCGGGGGTCGATTTGCTAAACTTCGCCGCTCAATTTCCCAACGCCCAGGCCCTGCTGCTCGACGCCCATGTCGACGGCTACGGCGGTGGCGGCAAGGTCTTCGATTGGTCACTCATTCCTCCAAGCGTCAGCTCTCGCCTCGTTTTGTCTGGTGGGTTGAATGCAGCAAACGTCGCCGATGGCATCAGGCAGGTGCGGCCCTGGGCCGTTGACGTGAGTTCCGGCGTGGAGGTGTCGAAAGGCATCAAGAGCGCCGACCTGATCCATGAGTTCTGCCGCGCGGTAAAGCGCGCCGATGCCGAACTCTCCCAATAGGGGAAGACCATGTTCCAGTACGACCAGCCCGACGCGACCGGGCATTTCCGCCATGCCGGCACCGCGACCTTTGGTGGCAGTTTCGTCTCCGAGACCCTCGTCCATGCGCTGGACGAGTTGAAGGACGCCTACGCGCACTACCGCAACGACGCCGAGTTCATTGCCGAATACAAGCGTGAACTCAAGCATTTCGTCGGCCGCCCGAGCCCGATCTACTACGCCGACCGCCTCAGCCGCGAGCTGGGTGGCGCCCAGATCTACCTGAAGCGCGAGGACCTCAACCACACCGGCGCGCACAAGATCAACAACGTTATCGGCCAGGCGCTGCTGGCCAAGCGCATGGGCAAGCCGCGCGTCATCGCCGAGACCGGTGCCGGCCAGCATGGCGTAGCCACCGCGACGATCTGCGCGCGCTACGGCCTGGAATGCGTCGTCTACATGGGTAGCGAGGACGTGAAGCGCCAGTCGCCCAACGTCTATCGCATGAAACTGCTCGGCGCGACCGTCGTGCCGGTGGAGAGCGGCAGCAAGACGCTGAAAGACGCGCTCAACGAGGCGATGCGCGACTGGGTCACCAACGTCGAGAACACCTTCTACATCATCGGCACCGTGGCCGGCCCGCACCCCTACCCGATGATGGTGCGCGATTTCCAGCGCGTCATCGGCGAGGAATGCCTGGTGCAGATGCCCGAGCTGGCCGGCCGCCAACCGGACGCCGTCATCGCCTGCGTGGGTGGTGGCTCCAACGCCATCGGCATCTTCCATCCCTACATCCCGCACGAGAACGTGCGCCTGATCGGCGTCGAGGCCGAAGGGCAGGGCATCGCCAGCGGCAAGCATGCCGCCACGCTGACCGCCGGCAGCCCCGGCGTGCTGCATGGCAACCGCACCTATCTGCTGCAGGACGAGGACGGCCAGATCATCGAGACGCATTCCATCTCGGCCGGCCTGGACTACCCCGGCGTCGGCCCTGAGCACGCCCACCTGAAGGACATCGGCCGCGCCGAGTACGTCGGCGTCACCGATGACGAGGCGTTGTCGGCCTTCCACCGCCTGTGCCGCACCGAGGGCATCATCCCGGCTCTCGAATCCAGCCACGCCGTCGCGCACGCCATCAAGCTCGCGCCGACGCTGGGCCAGGACAAGGTGCTGCTGATCAACCTCAGCGGCCGTGGCGACAAGGACATCGGCACGGTGGCCGACCTGTCCGGGGCCGCCTACTTCGACCGCCCGTCGCAAGCCGGCGAGAAGGTCAAGCAATGAGCCGCATCAAGACCACCTTCGACCAGCTCAAGGCCGACGGTCGCAAGGCGCTGATCCCCTTCGTCACCGCTGGCGATCCCTATCCCGAGGCCACCGTCGACCTGCTCGTCGCCATGGCCGAGGCCGGCGCCGACGTCATCGAGCTGGGCGTGCCCTTCTCCGACCCGATGGCCGACGGTCCCGTCATCCAGCGCGCCGGCGAGCGGGCGCTGAAGCATGGCATCGGCTTGCGCAAGGTGCTGGCCTATGTGCGCGAGTTCCGCGCCCGCAACGACACCACGCCCATCGTGCTGATGGGCTATGCCAACCCGGTCGAGCGCTACGGCCTGGATGCCTTTGTGGCGGACGCCTCGGCGGCCGGCGTCGACGGCATCCTGATCGTCGACTACCCGCCCGAGGAGTGCGAGGAGTTCGCCGCCAAGCTGCGCGCCGCCGACATGGACGCCATCTTCCTGCTCGCGCCCACGTCCACCGAGGCACGCATGGCCCAGGTCGGCAAGCTGGCCAGTGGCTACGTCTACTACGTGTCGCTGAAGGGCGTGACCGGCGCCGGCCACCTCAACACTGCTGCCGTCGCCGAGGCCGTGCCGCGCATCAAGCGGCATGTCAGCACGCCGGTGGGTGTGGGCTTCGGCATCCGCGACGGCGCGACGGCGCGGGCCGTGGCCGACGTGTCGGACGCGGTCGTCATCGGCTCCAAGCTGGTCGAGCTGCTGGAGCGCCAGCCAGCCGATAATGTCGCTTCCACCGGCGCCGCTTTCATCCGTGAAATCCGCGCCGCACTCGACAAGAAGGACTGACGCATGAGTTGGCTCGACAAACTCCTCCCGCCCAAGATCCAGCAAGGTGACCCGGCCGACCGGCGCACGGTCCCAGAAGGCCTGTGGATCAAGTGCCCGAGCTGCGAGACGGTGCTCTACAAGACTGACCTGGAGCAGAACATCAATGTCTGCCCCAAGTGCTCGCACCACCACCGCATCGGCGCCCGCGCGCGGCTGGACGCCTTCCTTGACGGCGAGGGGCGCTACGAGATCGGCCAGGAAGTGCTGCCGGTCGACGCGCTGAAGTTCAAGGACAGCAAGAAGTACCCCGACCGTCTGAAGGAAGCGCTGGAGAACACCGGCGAGACCGACGCATTGGTCGTGCTGGGTGGCGCCGTGATGAGCGTGCCGGTCGTCGCGGCCTGCTTCGAGTTCGACTTCATGGGCGGCTCCATGGGCTCGGTCGTCGGCGAGCGCTTCGTGCGCGGTGTCGAATCGGCCATCGAGCAGAAGACGCCTTTCATCTGCTTCACCGCCACCGGCGGCGCGCGCATGCAGGAAGGCCTCTTGAGCCTGATGCAGATGGCCAAGACCAATGCGTCGCTGACGCGCCTGGCCAAGGCCAAGCTGCCCTACATCAGCGTGCTGACCGACCCGACGATGGGCGGTGTGTCGGCGAGCTTCGCTTTTGTGGGTGACGTCGTCATCGCCGAACCCAAGGCGCTGATCGGCTTTGCCGGCCCGCGTGTCATCGAGAACACCGTGCGCGAGAAGCTGCCCCCGGGCTTCCAGCGCGCCGAGTTCCTGCTGGAGAAGGGTGCCGTCGACATGATCGTGGACCGCCGCCAGCTGCGCGAGACCATCGCGCGCCAATTGGCGATGTTGCAGCGCCAGAGCGCCGACGCGGTGGCCTGAACCTCGTCGCGATAGTTCCAAGCCAGGCCCTGTGCCTGGCTTTTGTTTTTCCGTGAACCACCATGACGCTTGACGACTGGCTCGCTCACTGCGAGCGCCTGCATCCCAAGACCATCGACATGACGCTGGACCGCGTGGCCACCGTGCGCGAGCGGCTGGGCATCGCCTTCGACGCGCCCACCATCGTCGTCGCCGGTACCAACGGCAAGGGCTCGACCTGCGCGATGCTGGAGTCCATCGCGCTGCACGCCGGCTATCGCGTGGGGCTCTACATCAAGCCCCACCTCGTGCACTTCCAGGAGCGTTGCCGAGTCGGTGGCGCCCCCGTCCAAGCGGAGTCGCTGGAGCCGCACTTCGAGGCCGTCGAGGCGGCGCGTGGCGACATCACGCTGACCTACTTCGAGTTCACGACGCTGGCCATCATGCGGCGCCTGCAGCACGAGCCGCTGGACTTCGTCATCCTCGAAGTGGGCCTAGGCGGCCGGCTGGACGCGGTCAACGTCATCGACGCCGACTGCGCCGTCATCACCAGCATCGACCTTGATCACACCGAGTTCCTCGGAACGGACCGCGACAGTGTCGGCCGCGAGAAGGCCGGCATCATGCGCACCGGCCGGCCGGTCGTCGTCAGCGACCCCGTGCCGCCGGCCTCGCTGGCCGAGCGCGCCCTGGAGATCGGCGCCGACCTGCGCCAGCTCGGCCGCGACTTCACCTTCAACGGTGACCGCACGCAGTGGCAATGGGCCGGCCGCAACAAGCGCTTCTCCGGCATGGCCTACCCGGCGCTGCGCGGCGTGAACCAGTTGCTGAACGCGGCCGGCGTGCTGGCCGCCTTCGAGGCCCTGGCGGACCGCCTGCCCATCAGCGCCCAGGCCGTACGCACAGGGCTGGCGCTGGTGGAGCTGCCCGGCCGCTTCCAGGTGCTGGCTGGCCAACCCGCCGTCGTGCTGGACGTGGCCCACAACCCGCACGCCGTCGCCGCGCTGGCGCAGAACCTCGATCAGATGGGCTTCTTCCCGCGCACCCACGCCGTCTTCGGCGCGATGGCGGACAAGGACCTGGGCGGCATCCTGGCGCGCATCGCGCCGCTGGTGGACGTCTGGCATTTCACCGATCTGCCCCTGCCGCGCGCCGCGACGGCCGAGCAGCTCCAGGCCGCGTTCTTGGCCGCCGGCCTGAAAACGCCACCCGGCGTGGCGACCCACACCCATGCCAACCCGCTTGACGCGCTGCACGCAGCGGCTGCCGGGGCGACCACGGCCGATAGAATCCTGGTCTTCGGTTCCTTCTACACCGTGGGTGGCGTGCTTCAGCAGGGCTTGCCCCGCGTGACCGCCGGCGCCGCCGAGCCAAAACCCCCTACTCTTCACTGAGGCCACGCCGCCGATGGGCCTGTTTTCCTTTCTCAAGCGCGATGACGCCACCGCTGCGGCGGCGCCCAAGAAGTCGGCCAAATCTGGCGCCAAGGCCAGCGCGGCGGACGATGTGCTGGTGCTGCGCGTGCGCGCCCGCCGCCGCCTCATCGGCGCCGCCGTGCTGGTGGCGGCCGGCGTGGTCGGCTTCCCGCTGATCTTCGAGACCCAGCCGCGGCCGATTCCCGTTGATCTGCCCATAGAGATCCCGCGCAAGGAGACCGCACCGCCGCTCACCGTTCCGACACGCGAACCGCTGAGCCAGGCCGAGCCGGCGCCCCAGCCGACGCCCTCTGCCAGCGCGGAGCTGCCGGTCGAGCCCAAGGTGGCCGAGAAGCCGGTTGAAAAGCCAGCGGAGAAGCCCGCCGACCAGCCTGTCGAGAAGCCACCGGTCAAGCTGGCCGAGAAACCCGTCGACAAGCCCAAGGCCGCCAACGACGGCGCCCGCGCCCAGGCCCTGCTGGAAGGCAAGGAGCCCACGCCTGCGGCTGCCGCCCGCTTCATCGTGCAGGTCGGCGCCTACGGCGAGAACAAGACGGCGCAGGACGTGCGCGGCAAGGTCGAGAAGCTGGGTCTCAAGACCTACGCTCAGGCCGTCGAGACGGCCGATGGCCGGCGCATTCGCGTGCGCCTCGGGCCCTTTGCCAGCCGCGACGAGGCCGAGCGCGCCGCCGCCAAGCTCAAGGGCGCGGGCCTGCCTGGCGCCATCCTCACCCTCTGACGCCACCATGGACATCGCGCTCAGCTGGGTCGATCTCGCACTGGCGGCATTGCTGCTGCTGTCGATAGGCATAGGCCTGTGGCGCGGCCTGGTCTTCGAGGTGATGTCGCTGGCCGGCTGGGTGATCGCCTATTTCGCCGCCTCGCCGCTGGCGCCCGTCGTGCTGGACTTGTTGCCCGACTCGATGGCGGCCAAGTTCAGCCCCGCCGTGCTGCATGCCATCTCGCTGGCCATCGCCTTCTTCTTCGTCCTCATCGTCTGGAGCTTGGCGACGCGCCTGGTCAAGGCGCTGATCCACGCGACACCGCTGTCCGTGGTGGACCGCCTCGGCGGCGCCGGCTTTGGCGCGCTGCGCGGCGTCTTCATCGCGCTGCTGCTGGTGCTCGTCATCGGCGCGTCGCCGCTGGCGGAATCGTCGACCTGGCAGTCCTCCCGCGCCGTGCCCGTGCTGGCCGGCGCGCTGCGCGACGCCGCGCCGATGCTGCCCGAACCCATTGCCCGTTTTGTTTCGCGCTCGATGACCCCATCTGAGGCGAAATCGACAGATTAAGGACCCTCGCCATGTGTGGCATCGTCGGCACCCTCGCTGCCTCCCCCGTCAACCAGTTGCTCTATGACGCGCTGCTGCTCTTGCAGCACCGCGGCCAGGACGCCGCCGGCATCGTCACGATGCAGGGCTCCAAGTGCTTCATGCACAAGGCCCGCGGCATGGTGCGCGACGTCTTCCGCACCCGCAACATGCGCAGCCTGCCGGGCAACATCGGCCTGGGCCAAGTGCGCTACCCAACCGCCGGCAACGCCTACAGCGAGGAAGAGGCCCAGCCCTTCTATGTGAATGCGCCCTTCGGCATAGTGCTGGTGCACAACGGCAACCTGACCAACGCCCACGCGCTGAAGGACGAGCTCTTCGACATCGACCGCCGCCACATCAACACCGAGAGCGACACCGAGGTGTTGATCAACGTGCTGGCCCACGAGCTGGAGATGGCCGCGCGCGACTTGCCGCTGACGCCCAAGGAGATCTTCGCCGCCGTGCGCGCCGTGCAAAAGCGCATCAAGGGCAGCTACGCCGTCATCGCGCTGATCGCGGGCCAGGGCCTGCTGGCCTTCCGCGACCCGTTTGGCATCCGCCCGCTGTGCTTTGGCCGCTCGGCCAACGGCGAGTTCATGGTCGCCAGCGAAAGCGTTGCGCTCGAAGGCACCGGCCATCAGCTGGAGCGCGACCTGGCGCCCGGCGAGGCCCTGTTCATCGACCATTCCGGCCAGCTGCACAGCGAGCAGTGCAACGACAACCCGTCGCTTAACCCCTGCATGTTCGAGTTTGTCTACCTCGCGCGGCCGGACTCGGTGATGGACGGCATCTCCGTCTACCAGGCGCGCCTGAACATGGGCGAGACGCTGGCGCAGCGCGTCATCTCCACGATGCCGCCCAACGAGATCGACGTGGTCATTCCGATCCCGGAAAGTAGCCGCCCTTCGGCCATGCAGCTGGCCCACCGCATCGGCAAACCCTACCGCGAGGGCTTTGTGAAGAACCGCTACGTCGGCCGCACTTTCATCATGCCGGGGCAGGGTGCGCGCAAGAAGAGCGTGCGCCAGAAGCTCAACGCCATCGGCGTCGAGTTCAAGAACCGCAACGTGCTGCTGGTGGACGACTCCATCGTGCGCGGCACCACATCCCGGGAGATCGTGCAGATGGCCCGTGAAGCCGGCGCGCGCAAGGTCTACCTCGCCTCCGCCGCGCCGCCGGTGCGCTACCCCAATGTCTACGGCATCGACATGCCGACGGCCGAGGAGCTGATCGCCCATAACCGCACGGTTGAGGAGATCCGCGAGTACATCGGCGCCGATGCGTTGATCTACCAGGACGTGGATGCGATGAAGCGCGTCGTCGCCGCGCTGCGCCCGGGGCTCGCCGGCTTCGAGGCGAGCTGCTTCGACGGCCACTACGTCACCGGCGACGTCAGCCTGGAAGACTTCGCCACGCTGCGCGCTCAGCGCGCCAGCCAGCCCAGCGACGAAGAGGCCGATACGCGCGGCCGCCTGGCGTTGCAGGGCGACAGCGAGGGCTGAACGCATGAGTGAAGACACCCGCCGCACACTGCCCGAAGGACTGCGTCCCGAAACGCTCGCCATCCGCACCGGCCTGCCCCGCAGCCAGCACGGCGAGCACTCCGAGGCGCTGTTCCTGACCACGGCCTATGTGCAGGCCGACGCCGAGACCTCGGCACGCAAGTTCGCCAACTCCGAAGACTTCACCTACTCGCGCACCAGCAACCCCACCGTGCGCATGTTGGAAGCCCGCATGGCGGCGGTGGAAGGCACGGAGGCCGCCATCGCCACGTCGACGGGCATGAGCGCCATCCTTCTGCTCGGCATGGGCGTGCTGAGGGCCGGCGACCACGTCGTCTGCTCGCGCTCGGTGTTCGGCTCGACGATCAACCTCTTCGCCAAGGAGTTCGGCAAGTTCGGCGTCGAGACCACGTTCGTCTCGCAGACCGACCTTGCCGAATGGCGCGCTGCCATCAAGCCGACGACCAAGCTCTTCTTCGCCGAGACGCCCACCAACCCGCTGACCGAGATCTGCGACATCCGCGCGCTGGCCGATATTGCGCACGATGCCGGCGCGCTGCTGGCCGTCGACAACACCTACTCGTCGCCCGCCCTGCAACGCCCGGCCGAGATGGGCGCCGACGTCGTCATGCACTCGGCCACCAAGTACATGGACGGCCAGGGCCGCGTGATGGCCGGCGCTCTGTGCGGGCCCAACAAGCTCATCCGCGACGTGTTCGGCCCCGTGCTGCGCACCGTCGGCATGACGCTGGCCCCGTTCAACGCCTGGGTCGTGCTGAAAGGCCTGGAGACGCTGTCCCTGCGCATGAAGGCTCAGAGCGAGCAGGCCCTGGCCGTCGCCCGCTGGCTGGAGGTGCAGCCGGACGTCGCTCAGGTCTACTACCCCGGCCTGGCCTCCCACCCGCAGCACGAACTGGCCATGCGCCAGCAGAGCGGGCAGGGCGGGGCGGTGCTGTCCTTCGACGTCAAGGCTGACTCACCCGAGGCCGCACGTGCTGCCGCCTTCCACGTCATCGACAGCACGCGTGTCGTCTCCATCGCCACCAATCTGGGCGATACGAAAACCATCATCACCCACCCTGCGACCACCTCGCACGGCCGCCTCACCGAGGCCCAGCGCCAGGCTGCGGGCATCAGCCAGGGCCTGATCCGCCTCGCCGTCGGCCTCGAGCATGTCGACGACATCACCGACGACCTCCAGCGTGGTCTCTCTACCTTGAACACCCGATGAGCTCCTTCGACAAGATCCGCACGCGCATCGCGCCGTCGCCGACCGGCTTTCTGCACCTGGGCACCGCCCGCACGGCGCTCTACTCCTGGGCCTACGCCCGCCACCATGGCGGCGAGTTCGTGCTGCGCATCGAGGACACCGACGTGGCCCGCTCCACGCAGGACTCGGTCGACCAGATCATTGCCGCGATGAACTGGCTGGGCCTCTCCTACGACGAGGGCCCGATCTATCAGATGCAGCGTCTGGATCGCTACCAGGCCGTCATCGACCAGCTGATCGCCGAAGGCAAGGCCTATCGCTGCTACACGACGCCCGAAGAGCTGAATGCGCTGAAAGAAGCGCAGTTTGCTCGCGGCGAAAAGAGGCTCTACGACCGCCGCTGGCGCCCCGAGCCCGGCAAGGTGCTGCCTTCGCCGCCCGAGGGCGTGAAGCCCGTCGTGCGCTTCGCCAACCCCATCGAGGGCGACGTGACCTGGGACGACGTCGTCAAGGGCCCGATCACGATCAACAACCGCGAGATCGACGACCTCATCATTGCGCGCACCGACGGCGTGCCGACCTACAACTTCGCCGTCGTCGTCGACGACTGGGACATGCGCATCAGCCACGTCTTCCGCGGCGACGAGCACGTCAACAACACGCCCTGGCAGATCAACATCTTCAACGCGCTGGGCGCGCCGCTGCCGTCCTTCGGTCACCTGCCCATCATCCTGGGCGACGACGGCCTCAAGCTCTCGAAGCGCCGCGGCGCCGTAAGCGTGATGGACTACGCCGCCAACGGCTACCTGCCCGAGGGCATGCTGAACTATCTCGCGCGCCTGGGCTGGAGCCATGGCGACGAAGAACTGTTCTCGGCCGAGCAGATGGTGAGCTGGTTCGACGGCTCGCACCTGTCCAAGAGCCCGGCCCAGTGGGACCCCGCCAAGCTGGACTGGGTCAACGGCCATTACGTGAAGCAGATCGACGAAGCGCGCCTCGCCGGCCTGGTCGTCGAGCAATTGGCGGCCAAGGGCGTCGCGGCGACGGTCGAGCAGATCCAGCCCAAGGTTGGCTTGTTCAAGGACCGCTGCGCGACGGTTGCGGCGCTTGCTGATTGGCTCACGATGTATTTCGCGACCGTTGAACCGACAGCGGAAGACCTGGCGGCTCACATCACCGATATCGTTCGCCCCGCATTGGCGGCGCTCGCGGAACGCCTTGCCGCGCTGGCGGATTGGAGCAAGGCAGGCATCCAGCAGGCACTGAAAGAAACTCTCGCGGCAACCGGCCTCAAGATGCCGCAACTCGCCGTGCCGGTGCGGGTTCTGGTGTGCGGCCGAGCGCAGACACCGTCGCTGGATGCGGTGCTCGAGCACTTCGACAAGAAAAAAGTCCTCGAACGCTTGCAAGCAGTCTGAATTTCGTCATATACTCTTGGTCTCGCTTGAACAGCGCTGCAAACAAAGCGATTTGCGACAAGGTCGGTAACGACTGAATCAAAATCAATTGGGGGTATAGCTCAGCTGGGAGAGCGCTTGCATGGCATGCAAGAGGTCATCGGTTCGATCCCGTTTACCTCCACCATTAACCTATTGGTTTATTGGCGGCGCGCAGTTCAAGCGGCGAAGGTTTAGTCCCCTTCGTCTAGAGGCCTAGGACACCACCCTTTCACGGTGATTACAGGGGTTCGAATCCCCTAGGGGACGCCAAGTTTGATGAGCTTGGGTATTGTCGAGAAGCGAAAGCAATGCGGCGATATCGAATTCATCCCACGCGGAGTGGTAGTTCAGTTGGTTAGAATACCGGCCTGTCACGCCGGGGGTCGCGGGTTCGAGCCCCGTCCACTCCGCCAAGGATTCCATCGGATGTTTCCATTTTGGATTTCCGATAAAAGAACGGCCAATTCGTTGGCCGTTTGCTTTTTTGAGTTTCGTTTTCGAATTTGTCCCCTTCGTCTAGAGGCCTAGGACACCACCCTTTCACGGTGATTACAGGGGTTCGAATCCCCTAGGGGACGCCAAGTTTAGTGCGGCTTGCGAGTATCGATAGATACCCGAAATTGCATGCCACGTGGAGTGGTAGTTCAGTTGGTTAGAATACCGGCCTGTCACGCCGGGGGTCGCGGGTTCGAGCCCCGTCCACTCCGCCAAATAGCAATGCGCCCAAACCCTTCGCGGGTTTGGGCGCATTTTGCTTTGAGAGATTCGAAAAGATCAGGAAACGCCGCGTGACGGCGCCGGTGCATTGCCAGCCTCATCACCGCCTCCGCCGCCCTGCGTCTGAGCGGCCGCAGCTGGGCGGGGTTCCGTTGGCGTGGTGCGCGGGGCCTCACTGGGCGCTCGCTTGCCGCTGACGACAAGTCGCGCCAACTTGACCACTTCACTGGCTTGTGCGGGCAGTCCGCCAGCCAGCAGGCCGAGCACCAGGCCCAGACTCATCCATCCCTTGATTCGTTGCATTTCCAACTCCAGCCTTGCGTTGGGCAAGGCATGATCGCGAGTGTTCAGCAAGTGCATCGGTCAAACCAGGGTTGCGCGACGAATTGCGTTTTCCCGGGGATGAACTGCAATGATGCCTGTGCCATTGAGGCTGCGTCTGAAAGCAAAACGGGCCCCAGAGGGCCCGATCATGCTGCTTGGCGGAGAGGGCGGGATTCGAACCCGCGGTGGGGATAAACCCACACACGCTTTCCAGGCGTGCGACTTAAACCGCTCATCCACCTCTCCTGCAAGCCCTCAATCATAACCCATCGCGACGGTCATTCGCACGAAAGTGGCGGGCCGATGGCGCGGCGCCAGTCGAGCTGATGGATGACATTGTTCAGATGCAGCATCCGGCGAGACCGGGCAAGGGCATGGCCCTCGCCGTCGATCAGCGCCACGTTGCAGCGGATGTTCATCGGGTCGAACAGCGCGACCACTTGGGGTTGGATCTCAGCCCACTCCCAGGCGATCTGAATGGGCGGTTCGTCCTCGGTGGACCAAATCTGCTCACCGCGACACAAGCCGCACGCCTTGTCCTTGCGCACGCGGCTGCCCACCTGCCGGAGCTCGGGGGTCAACAGTTCAAACTCGTTTACAGTCTTCACGACCGTTTTGCAGGCCCTTAGTTGCCACGTTGCAAGCTGCATTCGGGTCTCCCGTCATCTGCATGGCTTGCAGTTTGCGTTCGTCGCCGACGCGCTGCGCCTACCAACCCTAGTAGCGCACGGTGCCTGCATGAACCTGCAGCGGTACGAACAAGTCAGTCAAGCGGAGGACTTCACGTCGTTCCGGCAGGGGCTGATTGCCTTCGCCAACGACATGGACTTCGGCCTCATCGCTGGCGTGCTCGCCATCGAGCATCGCGGGCCTGGTGCGACCAACGAGTACCTCACGGTCAGCAACACGCCGACGGCGTTCCTGGAGGCGTTCAACGATGCCGCCAACGCGAAGCGGGATCCTGTCCACCGACATCTGATGCGGAGCCCGGCGCCGCTGGTCTATGACCAAGGCTTGTACGTGCGATCGGATGCCGGGGACCTGTGGGAGAAGCAGGCGCCGTTTGGCTACAAGGCGGGCGTGGCGGTGAGCGTGCACATGCCAGGCTATCGCCGCTTCCTGCTCGGCGTGGATCGCGAGGAGGCGTTGCCTCAGGACCCCGTCAAGCTCAACCGGATGATTGCCGACCTGCAATTGCTGGCCGTGCACGCACAGGACGCTGCGGCGCGATTGCTCGTCTCGACGAGGGCCAAGGCGACCATACCCAGGCTATCGCCGCGGCAACTTGAAATTCTCAAGCTGACGAAAGAGGGCAAGAGCGCCTGGGTCGTTGGCAGTCTGCTGGGCATCAGCGAGAACACGGTGAACTACCACATGAAGCAGCTCTTCAGGGAGCTGGACGTGTCCAACAAGCCGCGAGCGGTGTTGAAGGCGATGGAGCTGGGCCTGCTCTGACGGGCCGGGCGACTACCAGGGTTTGTAGTTCCGCTGCCGCAACCCCTCCCACAAACTGCGCCTCATCGGGACTTGGCCGATGGCCAGTGGAGCAGGTTATGTGGGAACTGATTGCTGAGTTGTTCGGCCTGCCCTACGGCGGCGGGTCCTGACCTGGGGTTTTCAGAAAAGCGTCTCCTCGATCGCTTTCGTTCGGTGCCCCCCGAACGTCTTGCGCCCGCGACCGCCCTGGACCAGGGTCCTCGCGGGCTTTTTTACGCCTGCGTTGTCAGGCCTTGCCGCCGGCCTTGATCAGGCTCATGGCGGTGCCGATGAGGCCGGCCACCTCGCTCATGTTGCCGGGCACGATCATGGTGTTGTTCTTCTGCGCGAGCTGGGCAAAGGCGTCAACGGCCTTCTCGGCCACCTTCAGCTGAACGGCCTGGTCACCGCCCGGCTGCTGGATGGCCGCAGCAATCTTGCGGATGGCGTCCGAGGTGGCATCGGCCACTGCGGTGATGGCCGCCGCCTCGCCCTGGGCCTTGTTGATCTCGGCCTGCTTCTCGCCCTCTGAACGCGCAATGGCCGCTTCACGCTCGCCGGTGGCGATGTTGATCTGCTCCTGGCGCCGGCCTTCCGAGGCGGCGATCAGCGCGCGCTTTTCGCGTTCCGCGGTGATCTGGGCCTGCATGGAATGCAGGATGGCCGGCGGCGGCGTCAGGTCCTTGATTTCGTAGCGCAGCACCTTGACGCCCCAGTTCAGCGCCGCCTCGTCCAGCGCCTCGACGACGGAGGTGTTGATGATTGCCCGCTCTTCGAAGGTGCGGTCCAGCTCCATGCGGCCGATGACGGAGCGCAGCGTGGTCTGGGCCAACTGGGTGATGGCAATGACGTAGTTGCTCGCGCCGTAGCTCGCGCGCATCGGATCGGTGACCTGGAAGTAGAGGATGCCGTCGACGGTCAGCTGGGTGTTGTCCTTGGTGATGCAGACCTGGCTGGGCACGTCGAGCGCGATCTCCTTCAGCGAGTGCTTGTAAGCGAGCCGGTCGACAAAGGGCACGAGGAAGTTGAGGCCCGGTGTGAGCGTGCCGTGGTACTTGCCGAGTCGTTCCACGACCCAGGCGTTCTGTTGCGGGACGACCTTGATCGAGCGCACCACGAAGATGGCCGCGATGACGAGGATGACGAGTGCGATCTGGAACCCCATGAGGTCTCCCTGGTGTTGTTGATTTGAAGGCTCAGCGGTCGAGCAGCAGGCAGCTGCCTTCGACCGCGCGAATCACATGCCGGCCGCTCTGGGCCGGCGCGCTGCCGATGAAGCGCGCCTGCCAAGCTGCGCCCCGGTATTGCACCTTGGCCAGACCGTCGGCCGTCCAGGACTCGACCTGGACGGACTGACCGATGTCGAGGTTGACATCTGGGTTGCTGGCAGCGGGTGCGGCTGCGGGCATGCGGCTGCGCCTCACATGCCAGCCCACCACAGCGGCGCCGCCCACGACGGCGGCGGTCAGCACCTGGCCGGTCTGGCCCACGCCCAGATGAGCAGCCAGCGCACCGGCGGCGGCGCCCACGGCCAGCATCAGCAGGTAGAAGGTGCCGCTGGCCAATTCGACTGCCACCAGCACGCCCGCCACGATCCACCAGACGGTGGCCCAGTTCCAGTCCATCTCGTCTCCCGAAGTCAGTGTTGTCGGGTCAGTTTATAGACTGCGCTGACACGAGCGGAACACAGTGCGGCTCTACACTTCGCCGCTTCGTTTTTTGATGCCCGCCCGCTGGAGGCTGCCCATGATCCGTTTTCACTTTCCCGTCGTCATCATCGACGAGGACTACCGCTCCGAGAACACGTCGGGCCTGGGCATACGCGCGTTGGCCGAGGCCATCCAGAAGGAGGGCATGGAGGTGCTGGGCGTGACGAGCTACGGCGATCTGTCGCAGTTTGCCCAGCAGCAAAGCCGCGCCTCGGCCTTCATTCTGTCCATCGACGACGAGGAGTTCACGCCCGGCCCGGAGATGGACCCGGTGGTGCTGAACCTGCGCAAGTTCATCCAGGAGATTCGCAACCGCAACCCGGACATCCCCATCTACGTCTACGGCGAGACGCGCACCAGCCAGCATCTGCCTAACGACGTGTTGCGTGAGCTGCACGGCTTCATCCACATGTTCGAGGACACGCCGGAGTTCGTGGCCCGCCACATCATCCGCGAGGCCAAGAGCTACCTCGATGGCCTGGCACCGCCGTTCTTCAAGGCGCTGATGGAATACGCCCAGGACGGCTCCTACTCATGGCATTGCCCCGGTCACTCGGGCGGCGTGGCCTTCCTGAAGAGCCCGGTCGGGCAGATGTTCCACCAGTTCTTCGGCGAGAACATGCTGCGGGCCGACGTCTGCAATGCCGTCGAGGAGCTCGGCCAGTTGCTGGACCACACCGGCCCCATCGCCCAGAGCGAGAAGAACGCGGCGCGCATCTTCAATGCCGACCACTGCTTCTTCGTCACCAACGGCACCAGCACGTCCAACAAGATGGTTTGGCACCACACGGTGGCGCCGGGCGACGTGGTCGTCATCGACCGCAACTGCCACAAGAGCAACCTGCACGCCATCATCATGTGCGGCGCCATCCCCGTCTTCATGACGCCGACGCGCAACCACTACGGCATCATCGGCCCCATCCCCGAGAGCGAGTTCAGCCCGGAGACCATCCGCGCCAAGATCGCCGCCAACCCGCTGCTGGCGCACATCGACCCTGCGACTGTCAGGCCGGCCATCGTGACGCTGACGCAGAGCACCTACGACGGCGTGCTCTACAACACCGAGACCATCAAGGCCAAGCTCGACGGCTACATCCCGACGCTGCACTTCGACGAAGCCTGGCTGCCGCACGCGGCCTTCCACGACTTCTACGGCCAGTTCCACGCGATGGGCAAGAACCGCCCGCGCCCCAAGGAAGCCATGGTCTACGCGACGCAGTCCACGCACAAGCTGCTGGCCGGCATCTCGCAGGCCTCGCAGGTGCTGGTGCAGGACTCGCAGAGTGTCAAGCTCGACAAGCACCTCTTCAACGAGGCCTATCTGATGCACACCAGCACCAGCCCGCAATACTCGATCATTGCGAGCTGCGATGTGGCGGCCGCCATGATGGAACCACCCGGCGGCACGGCGCTGGTGGAGGAGAGCATCCGCGAGTCCCTGGACTTCCGCCGCGCGATGCGCAAGGTCGAGGCCGACTATGCCGAGGACTGGTGGTTCAAGGTCTGGGGGCCGGACTTCCTGCGTGCCCAGGACGACCATGGCAGCCGGCCGGTGGCCGCCGACTGGATGCTGCACGCGGACGAGGACTGGCATGGTTTCGGCGGCCTGGCCGAAGGCTTCAACATGCTGGACCCGATCAAGTCCACCATCATCACGCCCGGGCTGGACATGGAAGGCCGCTTCGCCGCGTCCGGCATTCCCGCCTCGGTCGTCACCAAGTTCCTCGTCGAACATGGCGTCGTCGTCGAGAAGACGGGCCTGTACTCGTTCTTCATCATGTTCACCATCGGTATCACCAAGGGCCGCTGGAACACGCTGTTGACCGCGCTGCAGCAGTTCAAGGACGACTACGACAAGAACGCGCCGCTGTGGCGCATCCTGCCGGAGTTCTGCGCCAAGTTCCCGAAGTACGAGCGCATGGGCCTGCGCGACCTCAGCCAGTCCATCCACGCGGCCTATGCCGAGGGCGATATCGCACGGCTGACGACGGACATGTATTTGTCCAACCTGCAGCCGGCCATGACGCCGACCGACGCCTACGCCCACATCGCGCAGCGCCGCACCGAGCGCGTCGGCATCGACGAGCTGGAAGGCCGCATCACGACCTCACTGCTGACGCCTTACCCGCCCGGCATCCCGCTGCTGGTGCCCGGCGAGCGCTTCAACAAGAAGATCGTCGACTACTTGAAGTTCACGCGCAGCTTCAACTCGAAGTTCCCGGGCTTCGCGACAGATGTGCACGGCCTCGTGCACGAGATCGACGAGGAGACGGGACGCGGCCATTACTACGTCGACTGCGTCAAGGCCTGATCCGCATCAGGCCATGAAGCCCAGGTCCTGTGGCGCGAAGGCGCCCAGGGCCGGGAAGGCGGTGTTGAGGCCCGCCGCATCGACGCCGAACCAGCGTGCCAGCGTGGCGCCGAACTGCTCCAGCGACGTGCTCGGGATCAGCGCGCCGCGGCTGCCCGAGTCGTCCACGCCGCCCAGCGCGGGGTAAGGGAAGCGGCCATAGACCTGGCCGCCCTTGACCGCGCCGCCGAGAATGAGGTGATGGTTGCCCCAGCCGTGGTCGCTGCCCGAGCCGCTGGGCTGCAGCGAGCGGCCGAACTCGCTCTGCGTGAAGCTCGTGACGAGCTGCGAGACCCCCAACTCCACGGTCGCGTTGTAGAAGGCGCCCATCGCGTCGCCCAACTGGCGCAGCAAGTCCCACTGCTGCCAGCTCTGGCCGCTGTGGGTGTCGAAGCCGCCGAGCTGCACGAAGAACACCTGGCGACGCACGCCCACGCTGCCGCGCAGCGCGAGGACCCGCGCGACCTGCTGCAGCTGGCGGCCGAGGTCGGTGCCGGGGAAGACGGTGTTGACCGTCCCCGCGCCGCTGCTGCGCAGCAGCGCGCCGAGACTGAGTGCATCACGCCTGACCTGGTTGGCCGCCTGGATCAGCTTCACGCCGCCGTCCAGCGCCAGGATTTCGTTCAGCGCCTGGGCCCGCGCGGCCGTGGCCGAGGCCGGCCAGGTGCTCATGCCGCTGACGTCGAGGTTGAAGCCCGGCACGAGGCTGGCGCTGGGCACTTGCGCGCCGTTGGCGAACAAGGCGCCGCCGGCCATCGACACGGCAGCCGGGAAGCGCGACGTGCCGTTGCGCGCGACAACGGCATCCGCCGTGCGGCCGCCCCAGCCGGTGCCGCCGCCGCTGCCATTGCCGGCCTGGGTCTGCTGCATCTGGTCGGAGTGCGAGAACAGGTTGGCGGGCAGCGTCGCCGTGCCGGCAAGGATCTGCGCACGCGTCGTCGGCGCCAGCAGCGGGCCGACGTTGGCGATTGCCCCGAGCTTGCGTTGCGCCCACAGCGGGTGGATGGTCTGCAGGCCCGAGTTCAGCGCATAGGGCAGGCCATCGGTCGTC
The DNA here is from genome assembly GCF_054177665.1 of Roseateles sp. P5_E8. Taxonomy (NCBI): domain Bacteria; kingdom Pseudomonadati; phylum Pseudomonadota; class Betaproteobacteria; order Burkholderiales; family Sphaerotilaceae; genus Roseateles; species Roseateles sp. P5_E8. Next base: position 49,942 of record NZ_JBGCUM010000038.1, read on the forward strand.
GTGATGGGCAGCAGGCTGGCGGACTGGCCGGGTAGCGCCAGGCCGCCGCGCAGGCTGCGGTAGGCCGCGTAGGCGGCGGTGCTCTGCGGGACGAGCACGTTGTGCCCGTCGCAGCCGCCGGCCAGGAAGATGCAGACCAGGGCGCGGTAGTCCTCCGTGCCTTGCGCGAGGCTGGGCAGGGCGGGCACGGCGGTGAGGGCGCAGGCGGCGCGCAGCAGCGCGCGACGGGTCGTGTTGTGCGAGGTCATGGCGTCGTCCCCTCTCAATGTTGGATGGCGTGCTGGCCGGACAGCAGCGTCAGGTACAGCGCCGTCTGCATGCGCTGCGTCGCGTCTGACTGCGCGTTGATCGCGTTCGCCAGACTCTGTCGCATGGCGCTCGGCATGCGGCCCCACAGCAGCTGCTGGTCCACCGCATTGATCAGTGCCGTCGTGTCGCCCGCGACCGCCGTGAACGGCAGCAGGTTGATGCGCATGTTGGCGCCCGGCTGGGTCAGCAGGCTCCACATGAAGTTGCCGCGCAGCGTGGCCTCGGTGGGCGTGTAGATCTGGAACTCGGGCGCGGCCAGCGTCGTCTGCGGCAGGCGGAAGAGCTGCGAGTAATGGCCGAAGACCGACGGTGGCGTCAGCGGCGTCTGGCCCGTGCGGCCGATCTCCCAGCCGAGGGCGTTGCCAGGCTGGAAACCGCCGTTCAGCGCCCGCAAGGTGGCGGCGATGTGCTGCATCGGGTCCCGCAGCCGGCCGTCGTTGGTGGCGGCCGTGTCGTTGCGCGCTTCGGCGTCGAGCAGGATGGCCCGCACCACGGCGCGCAGGTCACCGCGCACGCCGCTGCCGTTGTTGATGAAGACGGCGGCGACGCGCTGCACGTACGCAGGGCTGGGGTTGCTTTTGACGAGCTGGCGTATCAGCCGTTGCGACACGAAGGGCGCCGTGTTGGCGTGCTGGAACAGGCAATCCAGCGTGGCCTTCAGGTCGGCGTCCGCGCCCTGGCTGGCGGACAGGTTGCAGCCGAGGAAGCTTTTGGCCCGCTGGTCGTGGTTGGCCTCGCGCAGCACCATCGGCCCGCTGAAGTTCTCCCAGTTGTTGGCGCCAGTGCCGACGTAGGTCCAGCCCGTCAGCGCCAGCGCGATCTGCTGGACGGTGCTCTGGTCATAGGTCGGGATGGGCCGGCCCCACAGATCGAGCTGTGGGCTGCCGTCGGCGTTCAGCCTGACGAGGCCGATGGTGAACAGCTGCGTCAGCTCCCGCGCGAAGTTCTCGTTCGCGGCGGAGGCGCCGAGCGGCTTGTTGCTGTTGGCCAGGTCCAGGTACTTGCCCATCTGCGGGCTGCGCGCCACCTCCTCCAGCAGCGCGCGGTAGTTGCCGAAGGCGTGCTTGCTCAGCGTGCGCAGATGCGGCACCAGCTCGTTGGGGTAGATGTTCTTGTTGGCCGAGACGACGATGACCTGGGCCAGCGCATAGGCCACACGCTGGCGCAACTGGTCGGGCGCGTCGGTCAGGCGGTTCAGCATCTGGGACGACACCGTGGACGTGCCGTTGTCGTTGGGCAGCGCGATGGGCGTCTCGGGCAGCGCGAACTGCTCGTTGAGCCAGGCGTCGGCCCCCAGGCTCTGCACACGGGCGACGGCCGTGGCGTTGGGGCCAAAGCTGGCCTGCTCCAGCAGGCGCGCCGCCGCAAGGTTGGCCGTGCCCTGGCCCGGGCCGGGCGCAGGTGAAGGGGCCGGCGCGGGTGCAGGCGTTGGTGCGGGTGCCGGGGAGGGCGTTGGAGCCGGTGCGGGCGCTGGCGCAGTGGCCGACACGCTGAGGTTGACGACATCCGAACCGATGCTGCCCAGCCCCGTCGCCCAGACCTGCACCGGCTGGCTCTTGCCCAGCCAGGTGCTGGGCGCCACGGCCGCAGCTTGAAGCTGGGTGGCCGAGAGCCGCGTCACCGTTGCCTGCACATCGCCGATCTTCACGGCCACGTTCGCAGGGAAGGATGCGCCATTCAACCTGATCGTGAACGCACCCACCGGCACGCTGGCCGGGCTGAGGCTCCAAAGCCGAGGCTGTACCTGGGTCACGGTCAGCGTGATGCTGCCGGACTTGGCTGGGTAGGCCGTGCTCGTCGCCTTCACGATGACGTTGTTGGCCATGGGCACGGCGGCCGGCGCCACGTAGCGCCCCGTGCTGTCCACAGTGCCGATGCTGGCATTGCCGCCGGCAATGTCGTTGACGCTCCAGCTCACCCCGTTCGGCGACAGCGGCACGTAGGCCGTGAGCTGGCGCGTGCTGCCTATGGGCAGGCTGCCGCTGCTGTAGACGGTGATGGTCTGCGCAAGCAGCGGATTGGCGCCAAGGCCACCGAGCAAGGTCAGCGTGGCAAGGCGGCCAAGACGTAACGGTTGGAAGGCGGGCATGGGTGGCTCCGGGAGGCGACCGCTGCAGGCGTGCAACGCCCGTGCCTGAGTAAAACCGGCCAAAACTGACCAGATGTGTCGCCTTTCGGCCTTGCCCCGCCGCGCAGCTGACGAGATTTGTCGCAGGCCGACCAGTCGTGTCAGATCTGGGGCCGTCGCCACCCGTATTCGTGGATGTCACCAGATGTGAGGCTGTTACAGGCCTGGCGCCCATATGCCTAGAACTAGGGTGTCGGGCGAAATGACATAACCGGCCGCGGTTCCGGGCGCGCTGCGCCTGTAGGGAATCCGGAGCGCCTAAAAGCGATGACGGAGCAGCCACTTGCCGGAGCTAGGGGGGCGGTCTGGCATGGGCTATGCGCCCAGGGATGGCGTCCACCACTGTTTGAGAATCCCCCATGAGAGCAACTTACAAACTCCTCGCCGCTGCGGCGGCGCTTGCGATGGCTTCGGCAGCCCAGGCCGTGCCGGTCGCCTTGACCAAGCTGTCAGGCATCACCGGTGGCACGCTGGCCGGCACGGCGGTCTACAAGGCCGACCTGTCCGCCGTCGGCCTCTTGAGCATCCTGTCCATTGGCATCCGCGACAACAGCGCCCTGCTCGGCGGTTCGCCGGGCCAGTTCTCGGGCTTCGACCTCGACGCCATCAAACTGTCGATGACCGACTGTGCTGACGCCGCCTGCGCCAGCGCAGCGGTCGGTTTGTCGGTGTTCGACTTCACGACCGGCACCGTGTTCTCAGCCGGCGCCCAGCGCGCGCCGGCCGATGCCAAGCTCTTTGGCACGGATGGCTCGGGCATGGCGGCCGACAACGCCGTCGCGACGCTGGGCCTCTTTGATGCCGAGAACACGACCGTCACGCCCGCCGGCTTTCTGAGCATGGGCGACAACGGCGCCATCGACTTCAACCTGACCGCAGCGGTCACGGCGGCCGGTCTATTCCTCTACATCGGCGAGGTGGGCGACAACGGCGAGGTCGCAGCCGGCGCCATCGTCGTGCGCGACACGAACTCGGTGCCCGAGCCCACCGGCCTGGCGCTGCTCGGGTTGGCCGCAGCGGGCTTCGCCTCCCGGCGCCGCCGCTGAAGCGACCGGCTTATTCGCCGGCCATCGCGATCTGGCTGAAGCCGCCGTCCACGTAAGTGATTTCGGCGCTGATGCCGGCCGCGAGGTCGGACAGCAGGAAGGCGGCGGTGTTGCCGACGTCGTCGATGGTCACGTTGCGGCGGATCGGCGCCTGGGCCGCGAACTGGCCCAGCAGCTTGCCGAAGTCCTTGATGCCGGAGGCCGCGAGCGTCTTGATCGGGCCGGCCGAGATGCCGTTCACCCGCACGCCCTTGGGACCCAGCGCCTGCGCCAGGTAGCGCACGCTGGCCTCCAGGCTGGCCTTGGCCAGGCCCATGGTGTTGTAGTTGGGCACGATGCGCAGAGCGCCGAGATAGCTCAGCGTCAGCAGGGCGGAGCCGGCGCGTAGGCGCGGCGCGGCCAGTTTGGCCATGGCTGGGAAGCTGTAGGCCGAAATATCGTGGGCGATGCGGAAGTTCTCGCGCGTCATGCCTTCGAGAAAATCGCCGGCAATCGCTTCGCGCGGCGCAAAGCCAATCGAATGAACGAAGCCGTCGAACTCGGGCCAAACCTCACCGAGTTGATTGAAGAGCGCTTCCAGTTGCTCGTCGCTGGTCACGTCGCAGTCATAGATCAGCTGCGAACCAAACTCGGCCGCGAACTCGGTGATGCGCTCCTTGAAGCGTTCGCCCTGGTAGCTGAAGGCCAGCTCGGCGCCTTCGCGGTGGCAGGCCCGGGCGATGCCGTAGGCGATGGAGCGGTTGGACAGCACGCCCGTGATCAGCAGCCGCTTGCCGGCGAGAAAGCCCATTCTTGTCTCCTGTGAGGTCTCAAACAGCCTCAGATTCTGTCACGCGCAGCGGCCGGCGGCTTGCCGGCATGGGACTTGCACCGTACAATCCGACTTTCACCGAAAACGAGGCTAGCCCCTCGCCAGCCCCGGACGACATCCCCCGGAGCTGGCCATCATTGGTTTTTGTGAAACGAGTTGGGCGGATTCATCCAGCCCATTTTTTTTGCTTTTTCGCTTTTCTTCTAGATCTAAACCCGCCCCCGCATGAGTTGGCAAACCGCTGTGGAAACGACCGTGACCGGACTCGGTTACGAACTCGTGGACTGCGAACGCAGTGCCAGTGGTGGAACGCTGCGCGTGACGATTGACAAGCTGGGCCCGCAAGTGGGTGCCGG
>NZ_JBGCUM010000039.1:0-52343 GCF_054177665.1 Roseateles sp. P5_E8
GGCATGCAAGGCGCCTCGCATCGTTCGCGGGGTTGAAGTGGTAGGTAGGCGTGTCGATATGAAATTGCTGCTTGTAGATGGCCCGTGAGCACCGCTCTTTCGGAGGATCGGCTACTTCGACCAGTTCTTCAACGCCCTTCTTGTACTCAATCAGCTCCTGTTGCACCCAAGCGCGCAGCTGCTGCGCCGTCGGGCTGAGGTCGGATTTTTCGGGGTCCCACGAGAAGTAGATGCCGACGTCAACGTCATACTCCTCGCCGAGGTGGACCGGCTTGATGAGCGTGCCGTACTTGTACGACCCCTGCAGCCAGGTAGAGATGGGATAGCCCCAGGCCGTTAACCGCGCCTTAAGGTGATCGGCCATCGCATTCCACTGATCCTGCAGAAACTGCCGCTGCTCTGGCGTTGGTGTCACACGCGAGTAGAGCGTCTGCTCAGCTCCGCCGTTGAACAGTCGAGCTGCTTTCCCCATATCGGCCTCCCTGCCGTATTTTTCCTGAGCTTATCGGCTTAATCCCGCTTCCGGCCGCGCCTCAAACGCGACCGTGCACAGCTGCAAACCGAGCCCCGAGGCAATCAGCGCCGGCGGCATCGTGGAACGGTTGGTCCGAGCGACCATATCAGCCTAGCTGAGCTTGCCCCGGTCGGCGCATGGATGACTGGGATGCGGTTATTACCGGTCGCAAGACGCGCGGCGCCCACCGACCGCGAACGCTGCAAAGCCGACGTACCCCTCCATTGATTTCCTGACTGCTGCCGGTGCTCACCATCGCGATGGCGTGCATCTTCACGACCAGTGGAATACGCGGGTGGCCGAGCTATGAAGCTTGCAGCCGCTCGGCCAAGCGCCTCCCCGCACGTATGCCTTGGTCCTCAAAGTTCACGTTCACAACGACCTGGACCTCAAATGCCTTTTCGGCAATCTCTTCGGTTCGAGCAGCTATCTGCGCGAGCTCCGCATCGCTGTACTCGTAGTTGAACCGCTCGGACGCTGCCTTCAGACCTTTGGCCTCCCAGGTGTCCTCGTTGTTCCCATGCAGACGAACTAAGGCCAAGTCGGGTGTCGTCACGGCCCAGACGCCATGCGCGAAATTGCCCACCTGAGGGCCATCGACGATGACATGGGTAACGCCCAGAGCCTCCTCCCAGGCGAGCGTCTGCTCTGCCCTGCCTTCGCCTCCGAATCAACTCGTGTTGCGAAACTCAACGGCGAGCCGGAAGTCCCCCATACGGGCCACGCACTCTTCTACATGAGCGCGCCACTCGTGGGCGCTAGTGACCCACGGGGCGAACTGAAAATGGACGGCTCGGAGCTTGCCGGCCGCCTTGAGAGGCTCGATGGCCTCCTTGAATCGCTTCCAAACCTCATCAACGATGACAGGCGGTAGGTCTGCGTAGTAGTGATTCTTGCGCCTTCCGGTAAGCGCTGGCAGTTCCGTCTTGATGTCCGGCGGGAAGACCTCAGGGGGCGTTTGGTGGCCGGTGAGGAGCCTGAACGATTTGATGTTGAACCGGAAGTCCTCCGGCGTCCTCTCAGCCCACAGCGCTGAGTTCGCTGGCGTCGGTAATGCGAAGAAGCTGGAGTCAACCTCGACCATCGGGAATTGCGAGGCGTAGTACCGGAGCCGCTTTTCGGGTGTCGAGCATCCGCGTGGGTAGAACCTCTTTGTCTTGATGAGGGAAGGGTCGCTCCAAGAGGCCATGCCGATTGCGACGTTCCGGCGAGAGCCCACCAGACCCAACGTCCGGTCGTCGGGGATCGGCGCTTCAATCTCATCAAACAGGTCGTTCATGCCGTGCTCCTCACCGCGAAGGGCAAGCTGCGTTCCAGATGCGTCTCTCCCCCAAAAGGGGGATGCATTGGGGGGTGGAGAGGGGCGTATCCCCCGGCGCTCCCCCTTGGGGGTGATGGCATCGTCACAGGCGGAAGCCGAGACTGCGTCATCAACACCGGAGAGCGACATGCAGACCATCACGACCCGCACGGCCTCGCTGCTCGAGCGCATGCCTCGTTGGTTCACGATACAAGCGGTGGCAGCCCTGAAGGTCGAACATGTCGAGGGAGAGGCCCGGCGCAAAGCGGAGGCAGCCGATCGACGCCGCAGACTCGGTGACAGCAACCGCGAGTTGGAGTTCTTGTGTGCCATTGAGGTCGCGGAGTCGGACTTTGGCGAGTGGCTCGACACGGTGGCAGCCTTCAGCGCGAAGTGAGCCTATCTGCCCCCTTAGGGATGCGGCTCCCGTACATCAACCAACCGGCTACGCCGCAGCGGCAAGCTCCTGCCAGCGAAGTTCGAGCGACGATTTGTCGCTGACCAACTCCGCTTCCCGGGCCTCACGCGCACGGCGGGCCCTCAGGGACTCCTCGCGAATGGTCTTCAGTTCGGGATTTGTCGCGATGAGCCGCTGCGCTTCGCGAATGCCCGGCGCGAACTGGGGGCTCGACCTCAATTTGTGCATCAGGAACTCGCCATGGCGTTCGGGCCAGACGCGCCACCAAGCCACGATGCTCGTCGGGTCGTTGAGGTCCAGCAGCATGCGGTTCTCCTTAAGCCGACCGTCTGTGCAGGTTCCGCCGGGCGTTTCTCACGACCGACTTGTAACCGGCTCGACAGGTCCATGGGCTCGATGGTACTGTATAAAACAACAGCATACCCACCATGAACCTGCAGCACCCCTCCCAAAACACGGCCGCCGATTTCGCGGAGCCGCTGCCTGCCCACGTAGAGGCAGCTCTGTGGCGAGGAGGCGAGCTAAGGCCGCCCCCAACGGCGGTCTACGCCAGCGGATGGACGGAACTCGACGCGGAGCTTCCCGGAGGCGGCTGGCCAGGCTTGTGCGTCACCGAACTGCTTGTCGCCCAGCCGGGCATCCTCGAGTGGCGCCTGCTTGGGCCAGCGCTCAAGCCCATCGTTGCCAGGGGCGGCGAAGTTGCCGTCGTCGGGCCTGCGCGGCCGCCGGGGATGGCCGGTCTGGTTCAAGACGGCATCAACCCAGACACGTTCTGGCGCTACAACGTGGACGAGCCCGCGCGCCGGCTATGGGTGACCGAGCAGATGCTCAAGTCAAACGGCTGCGACGTGCTCCTGGCCTGGCTGCCGCAGGTTCGTAGCGAGCAACTTCGTCGCCTGCAGACCTGCGCCACCGGCTTTGAGGGCCTGTGCATTCTCGTCCGACCGGCTCACGTTCTGCGCGATTCCTCCGCTGCACCACTGCGCGTCAGCGCGACATTGGGACCAGACTGGGACTTGCGAGTCCGCATCGCGAAGCGCCGGGGTCCAACCCACGACCAAGACCTGCTACTGCCCGCGTTCTCCGGCGGCATCGCCAACGTACTGACCCCAGAGCTGCTGCAACCAAGCAGGCTCGACGACCAACCGATTCCCTCCGAGGTGCCCCATGCTGTGGGCAGCACTCAGAACGCCGCCAGCGCCCGACACACCGCCTCCCACTGATGTACAGCGCCACCTTGCCAACTGGGCCCTGCAGTTCACACCGCGGGTCGCCCTTCTGGAAGAAGCCGTTGTCATGGAGGTCGCGGCGTCCGTGCGCCTGTTCGGCGGCAAGCGATCCCTTCGCGACAGGGTCGTTGCCGAGTCCAGGGAACTGGGCTGTACTGGCGTCGCGTGGGCAGACAACAGCTTTGCGGCGCTGTGCCTGGCGCGAGCAGGCATCGAGAACGGGTTCAAACGGCCGCTGCCCGAGCTGCTCGACGGGCTTCGCCTCCATGTCCTGACGGCGACCCATCCGCACGCCACCGCTCTGAGCCATCTGGGTTGTGAAGTGCTGGGCGACCTGAGGAGGTTGCCGAGGGGTGGCCTGTCGCTTCGCTTTGGCGATGGCTTGGTTGTGGCCCTGGACCTTGCATATGGAGGTCGAACAAAGGGCCACGCTTGGGTTGAGCCGCCCGAGCAGTTCTCGGCACGGCTTGAGTTCTTGTCTCGGGTCGAGCTGGCTCAGGCCCTGCTTCAGGGCGCCAGTAGGTTGCTGCAGCAGCTCGGCTGGTGGCTTTCCGCTCGGCATGCCGGTGTCACGGCTATCACGTTCGAATGGGCGCACGACGTCATGCGAGCCCGGCACGTCGAAGCGACTGGTTCGCTGACGATTCGGACGGCCGAACCGACAAGAAACATCGAGCACCTTGAAGGCCTGCTCGCAGAGCACCTGGCTCACGTGGTCCTCGAGGCCCCCGCTGGCGAGGTCATGCTGACGGCCGACGAGTACGTCCTCCTTGAGGAGACGAGCGCCTCGTTTCTTCCGGACGTCGTCAACCGCAAGCAATCTCGTGCGCTGCTGCGAGAGCGCGTCGCCGCACGCATCGGGCCAGAGAACGTCCAACGGCCGGTGTTGCTCGAGGACCATCGAACGGAATGGACGCAGCACTGGCTCCCGATGGACAAGGAGCCGCCCAAGCGCAAGGCCGCGAGCCCGTCGTTCCCGGCTCCTACGTGCGTGCTCGACACGCCGGTACCACTTGCTGTCCGCAACCGTCGTCCGTATTTCCAAGGGCCGCTGAAGTTGTTGCTCGGTCCGCACCTCGCGGAAGGCGGCTGGTGGCACCGGACCGGAGAAGGCGCTGAACAGAAACACTTGCATGTTCGGCGCGATTACTACGTCGCGATGAGCACCCACGCCGGCGTGCTGTGGATATTCCAGGAAGGCCAGGAGAAGTGGTTTCTTCATGGGAGCTTCTCATGACTGGGCATGACGGCCAGCTCGACGGCGAACTGCAGTACGCGGAGCTTCGTTGCCTCACGAACTACACATTCCTCACCGGTGCGAGCCATCCGCACGAGCTCGTTGAGCGCGCCAAGGAGCTGAAGTACGAAGCCCTTGCCATCACGGATGAGTGCTCGCTCGCTGGCGTGGTTCGGGCTCACGTTGCGGCGAAGGAGGCGGGACTCAAGCTACTCATCGGCGCGCAGTTCCGCGTTCAGTGCGATTCGCCATTCACGCTGGTGGTGCTGGCTCAGGACCGGCTGGGCTACGGCAACCTCTGTGAGTTCATCACCGAACTGCGCCGAGCGTCGCCCAAGGGCACCTACAGACTGACGCTCGACGCCATCCGGCCAGCGGCTCTCGACAACTGCGTCGTCATCGCTTGCCCGGAGCGCACATGCGATGCCAGCCAGGTTGAAGCGGTGGCGGCCTGGCTGCTCTTTTCGTTCCTCGGGCGGTGCTGGTTGGGCGTCGAGCAGCTCCGTCAGCTTGACGACGCGATGTGGCTGCACAAGCTCCGGCGTGCGAGCGCGGAGACCGAGGTTCCGCTCGTTGCCGTCGGCGACGTTCACATGCATGTCCGCTCACGGAAGGCGGTGCAAGACGTCATCACTGCCGTCCGCCTCGGCAAGCCGATGACGGAGTGCGGCTATGCGCTACAGCTGAACGGGGAGCGCCACCTTCGAACCAAGTTTCGGCTGTCCGTCACTTTTCCGCCGGAGCTGCTGCGCGAGACGCTGCGGGTGGCCGAGCAGTGCACGTTTTCGCTCGATGAGTTGAAGTACTGCTACCCGGCGGAGGTGGTACCGGAAGGTGAGACTCCCGTCGACTATCTGCGGCGTCTGACGTACGAAGGCGCCGGGACCAGGTGGCCCAACGGCGCTCCTGCGAAAGTACAGGGCCTGATCGAGCACGAGCTGGCGCTGATCGAGGAACTGCACTACGAGCACTACTTCCTCACCGTCGCGGACATCGTTCGCTTTGCCCGCAGCCGGAACATCCTGTGCCAAGGCCGCGGCTCGGCCGCGAACAGCGTCGTTTGCTACTGCCTGCACATCACCGAGGTCGACCCGGAACGGATGAACGTGCTGTTCGAGCGCTTCATCAGCCGAGAACGCAACGAAGCGCCAGACATCGACGTCGACTTTGAGAACGCCCGTCGTGAAGAGGTCATCCAATACCTCTACGAACGCTACGGTCGGCACCGCGCCGCGCTCACCGCCACCGTCATCAGCTACCGCTCGCGCTCGGCGTTCAAGGACGTGGCCAAGGCGCTCGGGTGCTCGGTTGACGAAGCTGATGCGATGGCCAAGGCGAACCAGTGGTGGGACGACCCTGACGCGCCGAAGGCAAGGTTCGAGCAGATGGGTCTGGACATGCAGGACCTGCGCATTCAACAGTTGTTCAAAGTCACTGGCGAGCTGCGCGGTTTCCCTCGGCACTTGTCGCAGCACACTGGCGGATTCGTTCTCACCGGCGAGCCGTTGTCGCGGACAGTGCCCATCGAGAACGCCTCGATGAAGGACCGGACCGTCATCCAGTGGGACAAGGATGACCTTGACGCCCTGAACATTTTGAAGGTCGACGTGCTCGCACTCGGCATGATGACCGCGATTCGGATGGCGCTTGAGTTCGTTGGCCAAGTGAAGGGCTATGACTTCGCGGTGCAAGACATCCCGGCCGAATGCCCTGAGGTCTACAAAATGCTGTCAAAGGGGGACTCGGTTGGCACCTTTCAGGTGGAGTCGCGCGCTCAGCGGTCCATGCTCCCCCGGCTTAAACCGCAGTGCTACGAAGACCTGGTCATTGAGGTTGCGCTCGTGCGGCCAGGGCCGATCGTCGGTAACGCCGTCCATCCGTACCTCGACCGCCGCGCCGGCCGCGTGCCGGTGACGTACCAGAACGAGGCGTTGAAGGCGGCCCTAGAGCGGACGCTCGGAGTGGTCATCTTTCAGGAGCAGGTCATGCAAATTGCCATGATTGCCGCTGGCTTTACGCCCGGGGAGGCGGACCAGCTTCGTCGCGCGATGGCGGCCTGGAAAAAAAAGGGCGGGCTCGAACAGTACCGCGACAAGCTGGTTAACGGAATGACGGCGCGCGGATACGAGCCCTCGTTTGCCGAGACGATTTTTCAGCAGGTGAAGGGGTTTGCTTCGTACGGCTTCCCGGAGTCGCACGCCGCTAGCTTCGCGCTGCTCGTCTACATCAGCTCCTGGCTCAAGCGGTGGCACCCGGCCGAGTTCCTCGCTGGCCTTTTGAACGCCTCGCCRCTGGGCTTTTATACCGAGGGCGAGCTCATCCAGGATGCCATCCGGCATGGCGTTGAAGTTCGACCCGCGGACGTCCTCTACAGCTACTACGACAGCACGCTCGAGGACATCGATACCAAGCCCGCCGTGCGGCTGGGCCTGCGTCTTATCAACGGCATGCGGGAGGACGTGGCGCAGCGCATCGTCGCCGCGAAGGCGGAGGCGCCGTTCTTGAGCGCTGAGGACTTGTGCTTGCGTGCACGACTCGACACGCCGGTCATGAAGCGCTTGGCGGGCGGCGACGCGCTCCAGAGTCTCAGCGGAAACCGGCGTCAGCAGATGTGGGACGCGGCTGGCCTCGGTACACAGCCAGAGTTGCTGTCGGATGCGCCCATTCGAGAGGCATTTCTCCAGTTCGTCGCAGCGCCTGAGGGCCACGACGTAGTCCACGACTACCGATCGCTTGGCTTCACTCTTCGCACACATCCACTGAAACTGCTGCGGCCGCGGCTCGACGGACTGAACCTCGGGCTTCGCAGTTTTGGTCAGCTGGAGCAGTGCCGCGATGGCACGAAAGTGCGGACCTGCGGTCTGGTTAAGCGGCGCCAGCAGCCGGAGACCGCCAGCGGCGTGACCTTCGTGTCGCTCGAGGACGAGGATGGCGACATTCAGGTCGTGGTTTGGAAGACGCTTCGGGATGCTCAGGAGTTGGTGCTGCTGGATTCGCGGCTGATGGCTGTGGAGGGCGTCTGGCAGTCGCGAGACGGCGTCACGGCACTGGTGGCGCACAAGATGCGCGACTGGACCGAGATGCTTGGCCGGCTGCGCGAGTCGGCGACGAGCAGGGACTTCAGGTAGCTAATGCGCACGAGCCGCCATGTCGGCGCTACAGTTCTTTGCGGCCTCGATGGCCAGAGGCGAAAGAGGGAGCACCATGAACGTGAACTCAGTGCTTGCGGTGGTGGGCACGCTTGTTTTTGCGGCTTCCGCCAGCGCGCAGTCGTCGAAGGAGTACGCCGTCATGGGCCGCACAACTTGGGCGGCGTTCGAGTGCTCCGTGCTGGCGTCAAAGATGAGGGACCAACCTGAGCAAGAACGGTTGTTCAACACCGGCTACAGAGCCGGGCTGGCCTTCATCGCTGCCGCCCAGGCCAAGAAGGTTGAGCGGGCCGACCTGTCCTCGGAAGTTCCACTTGGCCTCCTGCTCTTGTTGCWGGGACCGACGCCGGATTTCATGCTGGGTCGTGTGTTTGAGGCGGCCCAGGACGAAGCGCTGAAGGGCATCCAAAAGTCAGCGGACCAAGTCAACCCGGACGACGTTCAACGGACGCTGGCGCAGTCGAAGTTCGGGAAGCAGAACTGCCGCTTGATCGGGAACGGTCGGTAAGTACGGGGGCATACCGGTAAATTCCGCATGCCCAACTCGAACACTGCACTCCAACAACACCGCCGCATCGGCAGCCTGCTGCACCGCATGGCCTGCCGCGCTATCCGGTCAGGTACGTGCGCGACGGTGACCTTGAAGCGCAGCTTTTGATGCATATTCCGACGCGACCTGAGCACCAGGTCTAGCGTCTTCTGGGCACGGAATCCGGCGCCTGATGAGCACCTTGTCCGGAGGTGTCGCGCAGGGCAGCCTGTCCGGCGACTTGACCACTCGATCCAGTGCCAAATGGGGAGATGCTGGCCGCCTTAGGCTGGACAGGCTGGTTGCTGCCGCTCGGCTTCATCAGCCGTGGGGCAGCAATGTGCCCAAAGCCGAAATTGATCGGGTGGCCGCAGGAGGCTGGCTGCGGCCGCTCGTATTCCAGCGGCTGCGCGGCAGCAACGTGCCCAAAGCAGACCTCGGTCGAACTGCCAGCAATACGCCCACGGTTTAGTGCGACTTCAGCGTACCGGCTTGCGCGAAACGCCCAGATCACTAGACTGGCTGCCATGTATTCGATCCCTCACACCGTTGCCCAGCACTGCGCTCCGCGCGCCGCGGCGGCGAATGGCGCGCGCCTGCTGGTCAGGCACGTCGTCGTGAAACGGCGAACGCATCAGCCGGTCGCACATCACTGAGCCCGGCGATCACCTTCCACTATTTGCGCAACTTCAGATCGCCGGGCCACTAAGCCCGCGCGACCGCGCGTGTCCGCATTGGATGCGCGCATGGCTGAAGGACCGCGTCATGGAAGTGATGAGCCTTGAGCGCACGCTCACTGAACTGGACCACGTTCGCCTGTTGAACCTGATGCGCCGCGAGGCGCAGGCGGAAGACATCGCAGCCGCTGACGTCATGCACGACGTGCTCGCCGACTGCGACGTCGTGCCCTCCCGCAAGGTCGATCCTGACGTCGTGACGATGGGCTCCAAGCTCTTGCTGCAAGAGCCGCGCACCGGCCAGCAGCACGCCCTCACGCTGTGTTACCCCGCCGATGCCGAGCCCGCCGTGGGCCGCGTGTCGGTGCTGTCGCCAGTGGGCAGTGCCCTGCTCGGCTTGCGTGTCGGCAGCACCGCGCGCTGGCTGACGCCGGACGGCGAGCCGAAGGCGGCGTACCTGATGGCCATCCTTTTCCAGCCCGAGTCGAACGGCGACTACGCGATGTAGATGTGAGGCGCAGCGCGCGCCGTCCTTCGACGACCTCTTGCGATGAAAGGCATCCCATGACGAAGTTCAACAACATCTTGGTTGCGACCGACTTTTCCGTCGACGGCAACAACGCCGTGCGGCGTGCCGCGCTGCTGGCGCATACCCACAGCGCGCGGCTACACATCCTTCACGTGCTCAAGCCCGCAGGAATCCGGCCGCTGCGCGAATGGCTTTTGCCGATGATCAACCTCGACCTGAAGGCCGCGCTCGCACGCGCTGCGCTGCGTCGCGTGGCCGTCGAGATCACGGGCGCCTACGACGTCAAGACGAAGGTCGAAGTCCAGATCGGCGATCCGCTGATCGTGCTGACGAAGGCATCCGAGGGCGCGGACCTCGTGGTGCTCGGGCGCCGCGGCCATCGCCGGCTGGAGAGCCTGCTCGTGGGCAGGACGGTTGACCGCATGCTGCGCATCTCGAGGCGGCCGGTGCTGATTGTCAAGCGGCCCGCCGTCGAGCCCTACCGGCACTTGCTGATGCCGATGGACTTCACGAGTGGCTCCGACGCCGCAGTGCAGACGGGCGCCTATCTCGCGGTCGACGCCCGCCGCCATGTCATCCATGCAACGGACAGTTATGTAGAGTCGATGCTGAGACGCGCCGGCGTGGCGGAAGCGACCATCGCTAGTGTGCGCACGCGAGCCGAGGCCGGTGTGATAGCGCGCATGCGGCGCAGCCTCGGCAGGCTCGGCGCGGACCGCAACCGCACCACCTTCTCGGTCACCCGCGGCCCGGCGCATTTGGTGGCGCTCGAAAGCGCCCGGGCGCTGGGTGTCGACCTCATCGTCGCCGGCAAGAATGGCCAGTCGACCTTCGGCTTCATGCTGGGCAGCGTCAGCAGCAGCGTGCTCGAGGACGCCGACTGCGACATGCTGATCGTGCCGCGGCCGCGCAGTGCGCCGCCGGTTGCGGGCGCCGCGCTCGCCGGCCCGCCCGCAGATGCGCCCTGGCTGCACAAGGCACCCAGCTTTTCCGCGCAAAAGGCGTCCTGACTGGCCGCACGGGAGCGCGCGAAGGGAAACCGTCCGTAGACTGCGGCGATGTCCCTTCTTGTGCTGCTCCTGCTGCCCTTCATCGGCAGCGCCGTCGCCGCGGTGCTGCCGACCAGCGCGCGCAACGTCGAGTCGCTGTGGGCAGGGCTGGTGGCGCTGTGCGTGGCCGTGCCGCTGGCGCTGATGTACCCGGAGGTGCGGGATGTGGGCGTCGTGGTCGAGCGATGGGCCTGGCTGCCTTCGCTCGGCCTCGATCTCGTCGTGCGCATCGACGGTTTCGCATGGATGTTCGCGATGCTCGTCACCGGCATGGGCGTGCTGGTGGTGATGTATGCGCGCTACTACCTCTCGCCCGAGGACCCGGCCGCGCGCTTCTATGCGCTGCTGCTGGGCTTCATGGGCTCGATGCTGGGCGTGGTGGTGTCGGGCAACCTGTTGCAGCTGGTGCTGTTCTGGGAGCTCACCAGCGTCTTTTCCTTCCTGCTGATCGGCTACTGGCATCACCGCCAGGATGCCCGCCGTGGCGCGCGCATGGCGTTCACCGTCACGGCCACCGGGGGCCTCGCGTTGATGGCCGGCGTGCTGCTGCTGGGGCACATCGTCGGCAGCTACGACCTGGACCGCGTGCTGGCGGCTGGCGACCTTGTCCGCGGCCATGCGCTGTATCCGTTGACGCTGGGTTTGATCCTGCTCGGCGCCCTCACCAAGAGCGCGCAGTTCCCCTTCCACTTCTGGCTGCCGCATGCGATGGCGGCRCCAACGCCGGTGTCGGCCTACCTGCACTCAGCCACGATGGTGAAGGCCGGCGTGTTCCTTCTGGCAAGGCTGTGGCCGGTGCTGGCGGGCACGGACGAATGGTTCTGGCTCGTTGGCGGGGCGGGACTGGTCACGCTGCTGCTCGGCGCTTATGCGGCAATGTTCCAGAACGACCTCAAGGGCCTGCTCGCCTATTCGACGATCAGCCACCTCGGCCTCATCACGCTGCTGCTGGGGCTGAACAGCCCACTGGCCGCGGTGGCCGCGGTCTTTCACATGATGAACCACGCCACCTTCAAGGCGTCGCTGTTCATGTCGGTGGGAATCATCGACCACGAGACCGGCTCGCGTGACATGCGCCGGCTGGACGGCCTCTTCCGCTCCATGCCCATCACGGGCACGCTGGCCATCGTGGCCTGCGGCGCGATGGCCGGCGTGCCGCTGCTCAACGGCTTCCTGTCCAAGGAGATGTTCTTCGCCGAGACGGTGTTCATCACCTCGCACCCCTGGGTGGAGCTCGGCCTGCCACTGGCGGCCACGCTGGCCGGTGTGTTCGCCGTCGTCTATTCGCTGCGCTTCGGGCACGACGTTTTCTTCGGCCCGCCCGCCGAGGGGCTGCCGCGGCGGCCGCACGAGCCCGTGCACTGGATGCGCGTGCCGGTGGAACTGCTGGTGCTGGCCTGCGTGGTAGTGGGCACCACGCCGGGCTGGTCGGTCGGCCCGTTGCTCGCCATGGCGGCGCTGCCGGTCGTGGGCGGCACGTTGCCGGCCTACGACCTGGCCGTGTGGCACGGCTTCAACACACCGCTGGTGATGAGCCTGCTGGCGATGGTCGGCGGCATCGCGATCTACGCGCGCTTCGCGAAGCGCTTCAAGCGGCGCGAGCTGAGGCGCACCCCCGGCATTCACATGTTTGACGGCAAACGCCTGTTCGAGCGCAGCCTCGCCGTGGCCACGGCGTCGTCGCGCCAGGCGCTGCGCCGCATCAGCACACGGCGCCTGCAACCGCAGCTGCTGTGGATGCTGGTCATCGCCGGCGCCACGGCGCTCGGCTCGGCCCTCGTCGTGCCATTGGCCTGGGGCGACCGCGCGCGCGTCCCTGCCACGCCGGAGTTCGTCGTCCTGTGGCTCATCGGCGCAACCGCGGCCATCGGTGCGGCCTGGCAGGCCAAGTTCCACCGCCTCGCGGCGCTGGCGCTGCTGGGCATCGTCGGGCTGGTGATGTGCCTCACCTTCGCCTGGTTCTCCGCGCCCGACCTCGCGTTGACGCAGCTCGCCGTGGAGGTGGTGACGACCGTCCTCTTTCTGCTCGGCCTGCGCTGGCTGCCCAAGCGGCTGGCGCAGGACGACCCGCTCACGCGCCGCCGTGCCCGCTGGCGGCGCAGCCGCGACTTCATCCTGGCGCTGCTGATCGGCGCGGGCCTGGCCGCGCTGTCGTACGCCATGTTGACCCGCCAGGCGCCGCAGAGCATCGCGCCCTTCTTCATCGAGCGTGCGCTGCCCGAAGGCGGCGGCACCAACGTCGTCAACGTCATGCTCGTCGACTTTCGCGGCTTCGACACGCTGGGTGAGATCACCGTGCTCGGCATCGTCGGCCTGACGGTCTATGCGCTGCTGCGGCGCTTCCGGCCACCCCGCGAGGTGATCGAGGCGCCGCCGCAGCAGCGCGCGATGGCCGTGTCTGATGCGGATGATTTCACCGACCGCCCCGACACCAGCAACGCCGCCGAAAGCTATCTGCTCGTGCCGGCCGTGCTGGTGCAGCTGCTGCTGCCGGTGGCCGCCGTGGTCGCCTTCCATCTCTTCATGCGCGGCCACAACGAACCGGGCGGCGGCTTCGTCGCGGGGCTCGTGATGGCCATCGCCTTCATCGCCCAATACATGGTGAGCGGCACGCGCTGGGTGGAGTCGCGGCTGCCGCTGCAACCGCCGCGCTGGATCGCGGGCGGGCTGCTGCTGGCCGTGGCTACGGGGCTCGGCGCCATCGCGGTCGGCCATCCATTCCTGACCACGCACACGGCGCATGTCACCGTGCCCGCCATCGGCCTCGTGCACCTGCCAAGCGCCGCGCTGTTCGACCTCGGCGTGTTCGCCGTGGTGGTGGGCTCCACGCTGCTGTTGCTGACGGCGCTCGCCCACCAGTCGCTGCGCGTGCGCAGGCCGGTCGCGGCGCCCCAGGTTGGCGAGGAGGGCGGCTGATGGAAATCGTCATCTCCCTGGTCATCGGCGTGCTCGCCAGCGCGGGCGTGTGGCTGCTGCTGCGGCCGCGGACCTTCCAGGTGCTGGTCGGCCTGTCGCTGCTGGCCTACGCCGTCAACCTCTTCATCTTCAGCGTGGGCAGCCTGTCGATTGACAAGGAGCCCATCGTCAAGCCCGGCCGCACGCCGGACCTGCACCAGTACACCGACCCGCTGCCGCAGTCGCTCGTCCTGACGGCCATCGTCATCGGCTTCGCGACCACGGCGCTGTTCCTCGTCGTGCTGCTGGCCCTGCGCGGGCTGAGCGGCGGTGACCACGTCGACGGCGAAGAGGAGCGCCCGTGACCGCGTTGCTCGACCTGCTGCCCATGCAACAGCTCGTCGTCGCGCCGGTGCTGCTGCCGCTCGTGACGGCAGCGCTGCTGCTGTTGCTTGGCGAACAGCGCCGCTTGAGCGCCGCGGTGCTCAACGTCGTCTCGACGTTGGCGGGCCTGCTGCTCGCCGTGGCGCTGCTGGCCTGGGTGGACCATCACGACGCGCCGAGCGCCTTCGGGGTCTACCTGCCCGGTAACTGGCCCGTGCCGATGGGCATCGTGCTGGTGGTGGACCGGCTGTCGGCGCTCATGATGGTGCTGGCCGGCAGCGCGGGCCTGGCGGCGCTGCTGTTCTCGCTGGCGCGCTGGCACCGGGCCGGCGTGCACTTCCACCCGCTGTTCCAGTTGCAGCTGATGGGGCTGTACGGCGCCTTCCTCACGGCCGACCTGTTCAACCTGTTCGTGTTCTTCGAGGTGCTGCTGGCAGCGTCCTACGGGCTGCTGATGCATGGCGGCGGCGGCGCGCGGGTGCGCTCGGGGCTGCACTACATCGCCATCAACCTGGTGGCGTCGCTGCTCTTCCTGATCGGCGTCGCGCTCATCTACGGCGTGACCGGCACGCTGAACATGGCCGACATCGCGCAGAAGCTCGCGCAAGTGCCCGAGAGCGACCGCGGGCTGCTCGGCGCGGGCTCAGCCATCCTGTCCGTCGCCTTCCTCGCCAAGGCCGCGATGTGGCCGCTCAACTTCTGGCTGCCGCCGGCCTACACCGCTGCGGGCGCGCCGGTGGCGGCGCTGTTCACCATCCTCACCAAGGTCGGCGTGTATGCATTGCTGCGACTGTGGACGCTGTGCTTTCCCGCCAGCGCCGGCCCGTGGGCGTCGTTCGGCGGCGAGGTGCTGGTGTGGGGCGGCCTGGCGACGCTGGCCTTCGGCGCGGTGGGCATGATGGCCTCGCAGCGGCTGGACCGCCTGGCCGGCTTCAGCGTCATCGCGTCGTCCGGAACCCTGCTCGCCGCCGTCGGGTTCGACAGCCCTGCGCTCAGTGCCGGTGCTTTGTTCTACCTCGCCAGCTCGACGCTCGCCGGCTGTGCGCTGTTCCTGATCGTCGAACTGGTCGAACGGGCGCGCCAGGTCGAGGTCGCCCCGCCGGCGGACGACGACGACCACCTGCCCGACTTCGTGGTGGCCGCGCCGTCAGAAGACACCAACCTCGACGACGAGCAGCAGGCGCTGATCGGCCGCGCCATCCCCGCGGCGCTTGCCTTCCTGGGCCTGGCCTTCGTGCTGTGCGCCCTCGTCGTCGCAGGCCTGCCGCCGATGTCGGGCTTCATCGGCAAGGTGGCGATGCTCAGCGCGTTGCTCGACACGCCGGCGGGTCCGGCCGGCGCCGCGGCGAAGCCGACGCTCTTCGCGCTGCTGATCCTCGCCGGCCTGCTGTCTACCACGGCCCTGCTGCGCGTGGGCATCCGCCAGTTCTGGGCGCCGCAGAACCGCCCGGCGCCGCGACTGCGGGTGACGGAGGGCGTGCCCATCGCGCTGCTGCTGGGCGGTTGCCTGATGCTGGTGCTGCACGGCGAGGCGGCGCTGGCCTACGCGCGCGCCACGGCGCAGGCGCTGCACCAGCCGCAGCACTACATCGCGGCGGTGTTCCGCGCCACGCCGGTCACCCTCCCTGCTCGTGAGGTGTCGCCATGAAGCGCTGGTTGCCCGCGCCGCTGCTGTCGGCCGGCCTGTTCGCGCTGTGGCTTCTGCTGACGCAATCGCTCGGCGCCGGCCAGTTATTGCTCGGTGCCGTCGTGGCCGTCGTGATGCCTCTGTTGATGGCGCCGCTGCGCCAGCCGGCCGGCCGGATCAAGCGGCCGGACGTGCTGCTGCGGCTGGTACTGACGGTGGGCGGCGACGTGGTGATGTCGGCCCTGGACGTGGGCTGGGGCGTGCTGCGCGCGGGCCGGCGCCCGCCGCGTGGGCACTTCGTCACCGTGCCGCTGGCGCTGCGCGACCCGCATGGGCTGGCGGCGCTGGCGATGATCATCACCGTCGTGCCCGGCACCGTGTGGTGCGAACTGGCGCCGGACCGCAGCGCGCTGCGGCTGCACGTGTTCGACCTCGACGAGGCGGCCGCCTTCGTCGCCCACTTCAAGGCGCGCTACGAGTGCCCGCTGCTGGAGATCTTCCAATGAGCCCGCTGCTCACCCTGGCCATCACGGTCACGCTTTGCCTTTACGCACTGGCGATGGTGCTCGGCCTGCTGCGCCTGATGCGCGGGCCCACCGCGCAGGACCGCGTGCTGGCGCTGGACTTCCTGTTCGTCGTCGCCATGCTGGCGATGCTGGTGCTGGGCATCCGCTACGACAGCGGCATGTACTTCGAGGGCGCGCTGCTGATGGCGCTGTTCGGCTTCGTCAGCTCGATGGCGTTGGCCAAGTTCCTGCTGCGCGGGGAGGTAATCGAATGAGCGACATCGTCGTTGCGCTGCTGCTGCTCGCCAGCGGCGCGCTGGTGCTGACGGCAGCGCTCGGACTGCAACGGCTGCCGGACTTTTTCCTGCGCATGCATGCGCCAGCGCTCGCCTCCACGCTGGCCGCCTGGCTCATCACGTTGGCGTCCATCGTGCACTTCTCGGTGCATGGCCCGGCACTCTCTCTGCACGTGTGGGTCATCATCGTGCTGCTGTCCATCACCGCGCCGGTGACCACGCTCGTGCTCGCACGGGCGGCGCTGTTCCGGCGCCGTCAGGCGGGAGACCCGCTGCCGCCGCCGCTGGGTAGCGTGCAGGACGGGCGCTGAATCCGCCGCTTAGCACCCGCTGAGCCGGAAGCGCCAGCATTGACAGCGCGAACACCAACGCCAACGCGCCAGAACAGCGGCCAATGCCGCTCCTGCAACGGTATGCGGTCCTGCTTCATAAGCACTGGCGCCGGCGCGGCTGTGGGCCTTGCTGCGCACCGGCCGGTTACGCCATGGACGCGCTGCTGCCGCGGCAATTGGCTGCCGCATAGCAGCTCGACACCGGTGCCCGCTTCTGGCCGAAGGCCATCTAGGCGGACGCGTCGGGCGGTAGCAATCGCTGCGGTGCTGTCCTCCTTCGTCGGCGGGCTTCCGCTTCGGGCGGCGGATTCAACCGGTCAACGCAACACATTCGCTGAATCGTTCAGCAGGCGTCTGAAAGCCAAGCGTCTTGCGCGGCCTCTCGTTCAATTGTCTCGCGATCGAATGGAGCTTGTGAGAGTAGCCCGAGATGTCGATGCCCTTCGGCAGGTATCCACCCGGTTGCGTTGGTCCCCGGGCCAGAGCCAAGCGCAGGCAGTGCGAGGTGACAACTATTGGCTCATTGGTAAGCCTGCAGCGTTGGACTGCAGTCCAAGCCGCTGAACGTGCCGATGTTGAGGTAGCCGCTGGCGGCGGCTCTCAGCGTTTGGCCGCAGTAATACGCCAGACCGCATTGCCGACGTCATCGGCGACGAGCAGCGCGCCCCCTTGATCCAGTGCCAGCCCAACGGGAGCGCCGTACAGCTGTGATTCATCGGGCGAGAAGAAGCCCGTGACCACCGGTTCTGGCTTGCCAGTCGGCATGCCTTGCCGGAAGGGCACGAAGACGACTTCGTAGCCACTGAGCGGCGAGCGATCCCAGCTGCCGTGTTCGCTGATGAAGGCGCCACCGCGGAACTTCTCCGACAGGGTGTTGGTGTTTGCAATCAGCAGGCCCAGCGGCGCGACGTGCGACCCCAGTGAATAGTCGGGTTTGATCGCCTGAGCCACCAGGTCGGGCCGCTGCGGCATGACGCGGCTGTCCACATGCTGACCGTAGTAGCTGTAGGGCCAACCATAGAAGCCACCCTCGCGCACAGAGGTCAGGTAGTCGGGCACGAGGTCGGCACCGATCTCGTCGCGTTCGTTGACGATGGCCCAGAGCTTGCCGCCCTGCGCATCCCATTGCAGGCCTGTAGCGTTACGCAGGCCCGAAGCGTAGATGCGGCTGGCGCCGCTGGCCACGTCCACTTCGAGCACCGCTGCGCGGCGGTACTCCACCGCCAGGCCATTCTCGGTGATGTTGCTGTTGGAGCCCACGCCAACGTAGAGCTTGCTTCCATCTGCGTTGGCCTGCAGCGATTTGGTCCAGTGGTGGTTGACGGTGCCGGGCAGGTCGGCCCAAGCCACGCCTGGTGCCGTGATTTGAGTCTGTCCGCTCACGTAGGGGAACCGGACGATGGCGTCCGTGTTGGCGACGTATAGGAATTCGCCGATCAACTGCAACCCGAAGGGAGAATTCAGCCCGGTGAGGAAAACGTGCTTTTCCCAGTCACCTGCAGCGCCGCTTTTGCGCAGCAGAGTGATGCGGTTGCCACCCTTGGCTCCCTTGCCCGAGCTCGCCTTGACGAAGCCGGCGATCAGCTGCTTGGGCGTCGTCACCGGCTCGGTGCCAGGACCATTTGACTCGACCACCAGCACATCGCCGTTGGGCAACGTCAAAAGCTGGCGCGGGTGCAGCAAGCCGCTGGCGATGCGCTCGATCTTCAGCCCAGCGGCCACCTCCGGCATCTGGCCCTGCTTCCAACCCACCCCTTTGGGCACCTGCATCGGTGGCACGAGGAAGTGTTGGGCCGCAGGCAATGTCGGGTCTCGCCCCGACTGCTCTGCCGGGTTCAGGGTGGCCTTGTCGTTGCATCCGCACAAGAGGCCAATCAGTGTGAGCGCCAGAGCGCTGTGAAGTACGCTTTTACGCATGAGCCAGACTCCCCGCCCTGGTGCGGTGCACCGAGACCAGCATGTTTGCGATGGCGAGCAGGATCACCGTGCACGCCGAGAGCAGTGCGCCGGCAGGCACCACGGCATAGGCGTCGCGGCTGTGCACAAAGGAATTGACGATAGCTGCCACTACGGCCAGCAGGTTCAGCCAGAAGTCCAATTTGTCCGGCGCGTGCGATGCCTGCCGGGAGGTCACCCACACCTGTGCGAGGTTGATCAGCCGGGGGATCACCGCGAACACCAGGCCCATGGCGATCAGCCATGCAGCCCCTTTGTCCCAGATCAGCTCGCCACTGCGGGCGTAGACCACATCGAAGATCAATGCGGCCACGAAGCAGCCGAACGGAATTGGGTTGAGCAGACCGTAGACCGCGTTCACGGCGACAGTGGGGGCGGACGTGGTGTTCATTCGACAAGGCTCCGTGCAAATTCCGGGGCAGTCTGCGGCTCGCTTACACAGCCGCTTTTACACCTGTTGTCTTCCATTGGATGCTCCAGATGAGGAGAACAGAATTTAGACCGAAATGCGTGGCGACAGTGTCGGACGACTCCTCTTTACATCGGAGCTCAACGCCGTTTCATTGGGCGGCCCGGCAACGAGTGCAGTGATGTTGCGAACGGTCTTGCTGTGGCTGGGACGTCGTCGCCTACGCCAGCGATCGCGTCGGTCGCCACCGCGCCCCAAGAAGCCCCAGTGCTGGGTCGAGGGGGACTTGTCGGGGAATCTTCTCGCGGTGGGCCGGGGAATCGGCTCGTTGGTGTGCTGCTCAAGACAACCCCCACGCATCCAAAACTCTTCCCGTACGGGATCGAAGCGCCTGGCCAGCACGTTGTCGCAGACGGGCAGCGCGTGGCCACTGTCGGTGGTGTGGATGAACTTGCGCCGCCACAGCGCGCGCAGGCGGTGCTCGCGCATCAGGCGACGCACGCGATGTCGGCCCAGCCGCAGGCCTTTGGCGCGCAGTACCGCGCACAGCCGGCGGCTGCCGTACACCCGGCCGCTGGCAGCAAACTCCGCCTTGAGTTGCGTGCTGGCCAAGCAGGCTGCAGGCGCAGCCCGAGCGCGCTGGCGCGCCCCGTAGTAGCCCGAACGGCTGACGCCCAGCACATGGCACAGGCGGTCCACAGCGACGGCCTTCTTGCTCAGCTGCTCGACGAGTCGGTGACTCAGCGCAGTTCCCGGGCGAAGAAGGCCGATGCTTTTTTTAGGATGTCGACATCGCCTCGCAGTTGCTTGTTCTCGGCTTCAAGCTGACGGATGCGCTGCTGCTCCGCAGTGAGCGGCTTGCCGATGCCAGGTCGGCCGGCCGCCTCCTCATCGAGTTGGGCCAGCCACCGCCTCACGGCGGTCTCGCCCAGCTTCATGTCGCGGCAGACCTCGCCAACGCCAAGGCCTTGCTCGCGAATCATCTGCACGACCTGCAGCTTGAACGCCGCGTCGAAGTGCCTTCGTTGTCTCTTGGTCATGTTCCTCGTCCAGGTGGATTCCACCTATCGAGGTGTCCGTGGAAATTAGACCAGCACAAGCTGAAGCGCATACTTAGCGCCCCCCATCGCTGGAGAATGCTCCATGACTGCCGTAGCTGCAACGTACGCTGGGAGGTCTTTCATGCACAAGGTCTGCGGCACCGGGCCTTACTTCGGACACTACAAGCTCGGCGATGAGTTGGATGCGGAGGCCGCTTGGGTGGAATTGCTGAAGTCTTGGCCTCTCCACGCATTGGCGAGTGATGACGCAACGCGCGCAGCGCACTTCGCCATTGACGTGCAGAACTACGGAGACGCTGCGGCAGAAGCTATCGAGGCTGCGGCTCTTGTCATGACGTTAAGTGACACGGTGGCGGGCTGGCCGGCAGCTGTCCACGCCGAACGAAGGGCGGTCGCCAAACGCGACGTCCTCGAGGCGAGATTGCTGGGAGGCAAAGAGGGCCATTGGCCCGACGCCAACATTCATGGGCCCCGGTCCGAAGTTGGGCGTTGCCAGTGATGGTGGCATCGCTTGCGGATTTCATCGATTCGAACCTTGAATCTATTCTTTCCGATTGGGAAAATTTTGCCGGCACATTGACGCCGGCAGCGGCCGGTTTGGACCAGGCGGCCCTCCGAGATCATGCTGTGCAGATTCTTCACGCAGTCGCTCAGGACCTGAGAACGCAACAAAGCTTTTCGGAGCAGATTGCGAAATCCCGCGGCGAAGCGATCCAGGCGCTACTGCGGCCAGAAACAGCAGCTGAAACCCATGGCTTTCTGCGCGCGACGAGCGGCTTCACGCTGAAGCAACTGGTCGCGGAGTACCGATCGCTTCGAGCAACAGTGCTGCGCTTGTGGTCGGAGGTGCATGTCCCCGGCGTCGACACGATCAACGACATCACCCGGTTCAACGAAGCGATCGATCAAGCGATTGCGGAGTCGGTTCAGTTTTTCGCTTCTGAGACAGAACGGTGGCGAAGCGTGTTCCTAGGCGTGCTCGGCCATGACCTGCGCGGGCCCCTCAACGCCATCTTGCTGACGTCGCAGCTCGTCTCTCGCCTCAACGACGGGACGCCGACGAGCAAGCTCGCCGAACGGCTCATCAACGGCGGGGAACGCATGAAGCATCTGCTCGACGATCTGCTGGATTTCAGCAAGGCGTCGCTGGGCATCGGCATTCCGGTCTTGCCGGCCAACACGAACCTTGCACGAGTCTGCGAGGAGGAAATCGAGCTTCAACGTGCTGCCTGGCCGGCACACACCATCGAATTGGAGCAGCAGGGGGAAACGCAGGGCTTGTGGGACGCAGACCGGCTGAAACAGGTAATCGGCAATCTCGTCTCGAACGCGGCCAAGTACGGTGCTGCAGGCGCTCCTATACGCGTGGGTCTATTGGGGAATGAGACCGATGTGGTGCTTTGCGTCGAGAATGAGGGCTCCATTGCAGAGGGCTCGATGGACGTCCTATTTGAGCCCCTCAGGCGCGAGGCGCACAGTGAGCTTCCAGACGCGGAGAGAGCCAGTTTAGGACTAGGTCTGTTCATCGTGCGGCATATCGCTACCGCCCATGGCGGCACGGTTTCCGTCGCATCGTCAGCCGGCAGGACGGTGTTCAGCGTCACATTGCCACGTCAACGCGTCTGATTGCACCGTTTCCGGCGGAAACGTCAAGTGCGACACCCGACCGGTTCAAACGCGTCGAGCTTGCGGCCGCCTTTCATTTCCAAATTAGCCGCGGGTAAGCCCTTCCCCAGTCTCTCGGCGCCGCGGCTTGGCTGCTTGGGCTAGTCTCGTCGGACCAACTTGAGGCCAAGCATGCAGTTCTCCGAGCTGTTCACCCAAGGCGCCAGGCTGGTCCTGCCGATCGCCTGGGCCAAGGGTTTGACTTCGTACTTCGACTATTCAGGGGCGAATGTCGAAGTGCTTGTGCCCGACGCCGGCTTGCGAGCCGCCATCCACCGCATTTTGTTGGGGATGACGGATTGCTTCGATTCTGGCTTCCTGATGTTCACCAGCGAGGCGGCGGTACCGGCAGACGGCATGAGCCTACTGGTGATTCGCGCCGCCGGTACGGGCGCGGTGTCAACGGCGCTCGACGGTGTGCTCCGACGCCTGCAACTGCAAGCCGAGTCTATGGCGACAGTCGACGGCAAAAGTCGCACGGTGAAGGCTCATGGCGTCTGCCCTGCTACGGGTGGCCGCGTCCAGTTCACCGATGCTGGAAGGGACGGCCTGGCCCTGTCTGTCGAAACGCGCGTGCAGGTTGCCCTCCTGCCAGACACCGCCGAACACCACGCATATGCAGGCGACGCAGGTGCTTGGCTCGTAAGTGCCCGACCAGGCCGGCTGGACTCCGTTGACCGTCGCTTGAGGCGACATGGCTGGCAGACGAGAAAGTTTCCATCGCTTGAGGATGCGACCGCGCTTCTATTGAGCGGAACTCTCGCCAAAGAGACCGTGCCGATGTTGCTCGTCGCGGCAGAAATTGACGGCCATGAACTGTCGTTCATGGAGAAAGTGGCCATGACATTGCCAAGCGTCAGCACAGTTCTGGGAGTGCTTGCCGGATCAGAGTCCCTCAAGGCTCGCGAGCGCACCCCGGTGGACATTCGTGTGCTGCCCCTCAGTCCGGCAGAACTCGAGCGCTTCACTTTGCGTGCCGATCGCGCTTTGTCCAATGACGAAGCGCGTCAGACCGCGCCGAGCCCGTTCTATGTGCAAGATATCAAGCGTGTCTTGGTCGTCGATGACAGCACGGTGAACCAAATATTGTCGAGGGCGCAGCTCGAAATGCTCGGCTACAACGTATCGGTGGCGAGCGACGGGGAGGAATCGATCAAGGTTTGCCTGGAAGACCCGCCTGACGCGGTGTTGATGGATGTCGACATGCCCGTCTTGGATGGATGCGGAGCCACGCGTCGCCTACGCGAGTTGCAGCGCCTCGGTCTGCTTGCACCGTTCCCGATCGTCGCGTCGACCAGCGCCGAGGAAGCGGGCGCTCGGCAACAATGTCTCAACGCCGGCATGGACGGCTTCCTGCCCAAACCGATGGACGTGGCTCTCCATGCCGATGAACTGCATCGCCTCTTGCCGATGCAACCCGTCCTCGGTCCTTAACACTGACGCCGGCATACATCGCGCTGAGGCGAGTTCTCAGAAACTTTCTCAGCTGTAAGTTCTTGCTGAATCCGGTAGGTGGCTACAGCGACGTCACGTCCTCAACGTCTACCGGCCCTTCAAACTTCGTGCATGCGATCTCAGCCCTGTTGCATGCAGCGTAAGAGTTCGGCGAAGACATCTTGACCCAGCACTCAGGTGCTCAAGCCGCCGTTGGCGTCACGCGCTGCGTGGCCCGACCATGATGATGGCCATCCCTGCCAAGCTGACCGCAACCCCCACCCAATCGGACGTCGAGGGCTGGACGTTGTCGACCAGCATCAGCCACACCACGGCCACGCCGATGTACACGCCACCGTAGGCCGCGTAGACACGCCCTGAAGCGGTCGGATGAAGCGAGAGCAGCCAGGCAAATAGCGCCAGACTCGCAGCCGCCGGGATGAGCAACCAGATGGTCTTGCCTTGCTTCAGCCACAGGTAGGGCAGGTAGCAGCCGACGATTTCCGCGACAGCGGTGACGACGAACAGCGCCAGGGTCTTCAGAAGGTCCATCCAGGAATTGTGATCGTACCCCTTGCCCCTCAAGCTACTTGAGGTTCTACCTTTGCGATGTGGGCGTTGTGCCCAAGCATCGGAGGCGGACATGAAACCTTGGAAGGCTGTTTTGGGCGCCGGCGTCGGCTTGGGCGCCGCTTGCGCCGCATGCTGTGCAGTCCCGCTTCTGGGAGGCGCCGCATCGCTGATGGCGGGCACCACAGCGCTTGCAGCCGCCGGCTCCGCGTTGCTGGCCTGCGCTGATGAACTGGCATACCTTGGGGCCGGGCTGCTAGGGTTGGCTGCGGCGGTAGGCGCCGTGGTCTGGTGGAGGCGCCGCGCTCGGCGTCAGGCTCAATCAACTGTTGGCTGCGGGGGGAACTGCAATGCAAGTCGCGCCTGACGTGCCCATCGCCTGCACGCCGTCCTCTGCCGGGTTGCCTAAGCGGTTGGCCTGGATACGGCAATTCACAGCGCTGGCGCACCGCCTGGAAGGACCGATCTTGCACCTCACCTATGCGCGCATGCTCGGGCGCAGTTGGAGCGCATCGTCGCGACTGAACAGCAATGCTGCGGCTTCCTTCGCTTCGACCTGCACGACACCCCAGGGGCCATCGAACTGACCATTGAGCCCCCTGCTGAAGCCGGTGCCGATGCACAGTGGCTGTTCGACCAGTTCCTCCCGCAGCCGGATGCCGCGAAGGCGTGTGGCTGCTCGCCGGGCGCGTGCGGGGGAATGGCTAGGATGGCGGCATGAGCGCAAGACTCTCCATCGGGCTTGTTGCCCGGCGCACCGGTGCAACGGTGCCCACGGTGCGGTACTACGAGGACATCGGGCTTTTGCCGCCCGCCGCGAGAACCGAGGCCGGTCAGCGTAGCTATGACGAGGCCACTATCCGGCGCCTGGTCTTCATCCGCCGCTGCCGAGACTTTGGCTTTTCCATCGAGCAGGTGCGGGAGCTGGTCGGGCTCGTCGATGAGCCCGACCGCCCGTGCGCCGAAGTTCGCGACATCGCTGCCGCCCACCTCGGGCAGGTACGGCAGAAGCTTGAAGAACTGAAGGCGCTCGAAGCCAGCTTGAGCACGTTCGTCTGTAGCTGCGACACCGCCTGTTCAGGCGGCCCGGCCGTCGACTGCACCATTCTCGAGGACTTGGCATTGCCGGCAAACAAGGTCCAGGTTGTGCGCGCAGCAAGTTGCTGCGGATAGCAGCCCGCGAGTGACCGCTCCCGGGCCGTCTCTTGCGGCCGAGCCCGACATTCCGCTTTGGGCACATTGCTGACAGCCAACTCAGCAGAGCGACGGGCGGCAACCGCTGCAAAGGCGTCCCTTAACTTCTTGGCTGAACCCTGTTGCTTGTCGCCCTCGCCGGCTCGGAAGCCTCATGCAGGCTGTCGTCACGAAGCAGCTCAAAATGCCATGGCAGTGCGCAGAGGGTCGTTCGGGTCGCGTTCCGGCATATCTTTGCCGGAAAAATATTCCGGCATAACCTGATCAAACGGCCAGGAATTGCCGGAATCCAAATACGTGTAGCCGCTTTTTACCCATGAAGACTGGTCCCTCCGGCGGGAATCGAACCCACATTTGCCGCTTAGGAGGCGGCCGTTCTATCCATTGAACTACGGAGAGCAGCACCCGCGCGGCAGCTGCCGTGCGAGGGCGCGGATTCTCGCATGCACGGCCGCGCAGCCCGGCCAGCGCCGCGTGAGCATTTCAGACCGCAGTTTTGGCTATCGCTGCCATTGGGACGATTTCATTGATCCTCGCTGGGTCGACTCCTAGACTGCCTCGCACCGTACACATCCCTGGAGGCAACGATGTCCAACGAACCCAAGTGCCCGTTCTCGGGCGACGCCCCGAAGCGCCACAAGCACACCTCCGCCGGCTCGCCGGGCAACCGCGACTGGTGGCCCAACCAGCTGAACGTGGCCATCCTCCACCAGCACTCGCCGCGCGCCAACCCGATGGGCACGGCCTTCAACTACACCGAGGCCTTCAAGACGCTGGACCTCGACGCCGTCGTCAAAGACCTGCACGCGCTGATGACCGACTCGCAGGACTGGTGGCCGGCCGACTACGGCCACTACGGTCCCTTCTTCATCCGTATGGCCTGGCACGCCGCCGGCACCTACCGCACGGCCGACGGCCGCGGCGGCGCGGGCACCGGCGCCCAGCGCTTCGCGCCGCTGAACAGCTGGCCGGACAACGGCAACCTCGACAAAGCCCGCCGCCTGTTGTGGCCGATCAAACAGAAGTACGGCAGCAAGATCTCCTGGGCCGACCTGGTCGTGCTGACCGGCAACGTCGCACTCGAATCCATGGGCTTCAAGACCTTTGGCTTCGCCGGCGGCCGGGCCGACATCTGGGAGCCCGAGGTCGACATCTACTGGGGCCCGGAGAGCGCCTGGCTGGCGACCAGTGACAAGCCGAACGGCCGCTACAGCGGCGAGCGCGATCTGGCCAACCCACTGGCCGCCGTGCAGATGGGCTTGATCTACGTGAACCCCGAAGGCCCGGACGGCAACCCCGACCCGGCCGCCTCGGCGCGTGACGTGCGCGAGACCTTTGCCCGCATGGCCATGGACGACGAGGAGACCGTGGCGCTGGTGGCCGGCGGCCACACGTTCGGCAAGGCGCATGGCGCGGGCGACCCCAAGCACGTTGGTGCCGAGCCCGAGGGCGCGGACCTCATCGAGCAGGGCCTGGGCTGGTCCAACAGCTTCGAGACGGGCATTGCAGGTCATGTCATCACCAGTGGCCTGGAAGGCGCCTGGAAGCCCAACCCGACGACCTGGGACAACGGCTATTTCGAGACGCTGTACGGCTTCGAGTGGGAGCTGACAAAGAGCCCCGCTGGCGCCCACCAATGGCGGCCGAAGAACGGCGCCGGTGCCGACGCGGTCGTCGACGCCCACGACCCGAGCAAGCGCCACGCGCCGATGATGTCCACCGCCGACATGGCCTTGCGCGTGGACCCGGCCTACGAGGCCATCTCGCGTCGCTTCCTGGCCAACCCGCAGCAGTTCGCCGACGCCTTTGCCCGCGCCTGGTTCAAGCTGACCCACCGCGACATGGGCCCCATCGCGCGCTACCTCGGCCCGCTGGTGCCCAAGGAAGAACTGATCTGGCAGGACCGCGTGCCGGCGGTCGACCACGCGCTGGTCAGCGAGCAGGACGTGGCTGCGCTGAAGGCCCAGGTGCTGGCCTCGGGCCTAAGCATCTCCGAGCTGGTCTCCACCGCCTGGGCCTCGGCCTCGACCTTTCGCGGAAGCGACAAGCGCGGCGGCGCCAACGGCGCGCGCATCCGCCTGGCGCCGCAGAAGGACTGGGCCGTCAACGAGCCGGCGCGGCTGGCCAAGGTGCTGGCCAAGCTGGAAGCCATCCAGCAGCAGTTAAACGCGGGCGGCAAGAAGATCTCCTTGGCCGACCTCATCGTGCTGGCCGGCGGCGCCGCCGTCGAGGCTGCGGCGAAGCAGGCCGGCCAGACCATCGCCGTGCCTTTCACGCCGGGCCGCACGGACGCGTCGCAAGACCAAACCGACGTTGAGTCTTTCGCCGTGCTGGAGCCGGTGGCCGATGGCTTCCGCAACTACCTGAAGCCGGGCGTGGATGGCGCGCTGGCTGCGGAGCTGCTGCTGGACAAGGCCCACCTGCTCAACCTCAGCGCGCCGGAGACGACGGCGCTGATCGGCGGCCTGCGCGTGCTGGACACCAACTTCGGGCGGTCGAAACTGGGCGTGCTAACCACGCGACCCGGCGTGCTGACGCAGGACTTCTTCGTCAACCTGCTCGACATGCGCACCAAGTGGCGCCGCTCCGAGACCTCACCCGAGGTCATCGAAGGCTGCGACCGCAGCACGGGCGAAGTGAAGTGGACGGCCAGCGTGGTGGACCTGGTGTTTGGCTCCAACTCGCAGCTGCGCGCGATTGCCGAGGCGCTGGGCGCCAGCGACGCCAACGCCGCCTTCCTGCGTGACTTCGTCGCGGCCTGGGTGAAGGTCATGAACGCGGACCGGTTCGACCTGCGCTGAGGCGCACCCACTGTCTGGTGCCCGCGGGGCCCGTGCGCTGATTTGGCGCACGGGCCCTTCTTCATTGCCGGCTTGACAAACGGCGGCGCGCGTCAAATACTAAACCAAATGGTTAATCAAACAGATGCCGCCCTCGACTTCGTGTTCGCCGCCCTGTCGGACGCGACGCGGCGCCGCGTGCTCGAGGAGCTGGACGCGGGCAGCGCCAGCATCAGCGAGCTGGCCCAGGCGCACGACATGTCACTGCCCGGCTTCATGAAGCACCTCGCCGTGCTCGAAGCCGCCGGCCTCATCGTCCGCGCCAAGGAAGGCCGGGTCGTGCGCTGTGAGCTCGACGCCCTACCCATGCAGGCCGCTGCGGCCTGGATCTCGCGCTACGAGCGCTTCTGGAACGAGCAGCTCGATGCGCTCGGCCGCTATCTGCACCACCAAGAGGAAATCACGCCATGCAAAGCACCCAGGAACAGCGGGCGCCCGCCCAGGTCCGCCTCGAGCGGCACTACCCCGTCGCCGTCGAAAAAGTCTGGCGCGCCTGGACCGAGCCGCAAGCGCTGAGCCGCTGGTTCAACGCCGGCAAGCCCGGCGCTGTCTCCGAGGCGGAGATCGACCTGCGCGTGGGCGGGCGCTACCGCATCGTCACGCGCATGGCGGACGGCCAGACCAACGACGTCGGCGGCGAATATCTGGAGATCGCTCCGCAACGCCGTCTCGTCTTCAGCTGGGCCTGGCACAGCACGCCCGATCGCGTGTCGCGCGTCAGCATCGACCTCTCGGCGCAGGACGGCGGCACGACGCCGCTGTTCGTGCACGATCGCTTCTTCGACGAGCAGGCCCGCGTCAACCATGAGCGCGGCTGGCTGATGGCCTTCGAGCACATCGACCGCCTGCTCACCACACCCCAGGAGGCCTGACGATGAAACACGAAGGAAGCTGCCACTGCGGCCGCATCAAGTTCGAGGTCGAAGGCGACGTCGATTCCGGACTGTCCTGCAACTGCTCCATCTGCCAGCGCAAAGGCTCGCTGCTGTGGTTCGTGCCGCGCGCCTCGCTGCGCCTGTTGACGCCCGAGAGCGACACGGCCAGCTACACCTTCAACAAGCACGTCATCCAGCACGTCTTCTGCCCCAACTGCGGCATCCACCCGTATGGCGAAGGCAAGGCGCCGGACGGCAGCGCGATGGCGGCGGTCAACATCCGGTGCATCGAGGGCATCGACTTGGGGGCGGTGCCGGTGCATCACTACGACGGGCGGTCGAAGTAGCTGACGGAACTTAGCCCTTCATGCGGATGCGCATGAAACCGCGGACCGGCGCCGGGCCGTCCCAAGCTGGCCCGCAGGCGATGTGCTTGCGGCTCAATGCCGCAAGCATCGCCGTCCCCTCGGGGGACCGACCAGGCTTGTCCGCGTTCAGCGGGGCAAGACTGGGCGAGGGGCTTCAGTTCCACTTCCACTGCCAGATCAAGTCGAGCGCGTTGTCGTCCCCGCTCTGCGCCCGCAGCGTGAAGCGCTGGGCGACGCGGTAGATCAGCTGCCAGGAACCGGTCGTCGCGTTCAGGCTGCGTTCGTAGCCCACATACCAGCGCCGCGAGATCTGCTTGCCCAGGCGGACTATTGTTGAACGCGTGTCGCCATCGCTCTGCGACAGCGACAGCTCGTCCAGCCCCAGCTGTCGCAACGCCTTGCCGGTGGCGCCTTCGCCTTCGCCACTGAGCAGGGCCAAGGCCGCGCGTTGCAGCAGGGCCGTGTCGGTGCGGCCCAGACTGTCGGGCTCGCGGCCCAGCAGCAGCCAGGAGAGCTTGTCGGTGTCGCTCATCTCGGGCTCTGAATACAGGCTGATGCGCGGGGCCAGCGCGGTGCCGCCGACGTA
The DNA here is from genome assembly GCF_054177665.1 of Roseateles sp. P5_E8. Taxonomy (NCBI): domain Bacteria; kingdom Pseudomonadati; phylum Pseudomonadota; class Betaproteobacteria; order Burkholderiales; family Sphaerotilaceae; genus Roseateles; species Roseateles sp. P5_E8. The sequence goes on from NZ_JBGCUM010000039.1 coordinate 29,630, forward strand.
GACGCCCACGCGCACATCGAGGTTGGGCCGCACGGCCAGCAGGTCCAGTGACGGGTTGTCCAGCGAGCCGGTGAAGGTGATGTCGCCGCGCTCGATCTCCAGCTTCTGGCCATAGGCCGCGTACTGGCCGCCGTCGGCGTCAAGCTTGCCGGTGACGCGCAGCGGCCCGTCGCTCTTCTGCGTGATCTGCAGCTGGCCGCGCAGCGTCGTCGCCAGGCCGCGGCCCCGCACCTTGAAGTCGCGACCGAAGTCCAGCGCCACGTTGACCTGCGTGCTGCGCGCCGCCTTGGGGGCGGGCGGGGCGACCGGGCCGGTGTTGCGGCTGCTGCGCACCACGGTCACGTCGTCGGCCAGCGTCGGTGCGTCGCCGCGCGTGAAGTCGAACAGGCCTTCGTCAGCGCGCAGCTTGCCGGCGAGCTGCAAGCCCTTGTCGTCGAGGTCGAGCGTGGCCTCGCCGCTGGCAACGATGCGGCGGTCCACGCGCGACAGCACGCGCAGCTTGTCGGCCTTGATCTCAACGTGGGCAGCGGGCTTGGCGCCCAGCTCGGCGCGGCCGGAGGCGCGCAGCCAGCCGTCCCCTGCGCGCGCCTCGAGCATGGTGAGCTCGGCATGCTGGCCCTTGAGGTCCAGCGTGAAGCGGCCTTCGTTGAAGTCCACGCCGTAGAGCAGGTGCCGCAACGCGATGGCCTCGCCCTCGGCGCGGCCGGTCAGGTCGGGGCCGCCGAGCTTGCCGCCGATCTGCACGGTGGCGGACGCGCGGCCGCCCAGGCGCCAACCGGCCGGCACCCAGCGACCCCAGGTGGCGAGGTCGGCCACATTGGCCTGCAGCACGCCTTCGACGGGCGTGGCGGCGTCAGGCCAGAGTTTGGCCGGGCGCAGCGTCACCGCGCCGCCCAGGCTGCCCAGCTCCTTGCCGGCCAGGCCTTGCGCGACCTGCCAGACACCGTCGCGCACGTTCAGCGCCAGGCGCAGGTCGGTGAGGCCCAGAGGCCGGGTGCCGAACTCGTCCGTCACGCGCAGGTCGCCGCTCTGGCGCTCCAGCAGCACCTCGGCGGTCAGCCTGTCGTTGAGCAGCAGCGAGGCGTGGCCGCTGATTCGCAGGTCGCCGCTCCAGCCGAAGTCGGGCTGCCAGCGTGCCATCAGCGGCGCCACGGCCAGGTCGTCGAGCAGCAGGTCGGCGCGCGCCTCGGGCCGCTCGCCGCCGCGACAGCTCAAGGCCTGCCAGCGAACGAGGGCGCCGCCCACCTCGGCTCGGCCGGGCTCGGCGGTGACCTGCAGGCCGGTGTCGGCCAGGGCCACGCGCAGGGCGACGTTGCTGGCCGCCAGCGTGGCCGGCGTGTTGGGGCGCAGCGGCGCGATGTCCAGCTTGACCAGCTTGCCAGCCCAGGCCTGACCATTCCAGCCGCCCTGGGCGTGCAGCGTGGCGCCGAGGTTGTAGTCCTGGTCGGCGCGCGGCAGGCGGCCGGCGAGCTGGGCCTTCAGTTCGTGGGCGCTGCGCCGGCCCTGCAGATCCAGCTTGACGAGCTTGAGCTGCACTTGGCTGTCGCGCACGCCACCGGCTTCCAGCTGCAGGGACAGCGGGGCATCGCCATCGGTGCCCGGCGTTGGCAGCGCCCAGCGGGCCTTCGCGCTGTCCACCGAGATGCCGTTGGCGCTGAGGCCCTTCAGCGTCGCGTTGCCGCTGCCGCCCAGCTGCCAGACCGCCGCGGGCATCGTCTTGGGTGTGGCCTTGCCAAGCGACACGGGCTTCACGCGCAGCAACTGCAGGTCGCCGTCGCCATCGGCCTGGCCGGCGATGGGGCCCTGGCCGAACAGCGCCAGCAGCGGGTTCAGCTCGGCCAGCTTGGGCGCCTGCAACTTGAGTTGGGTGGTCACGGCATTGGGCTGGGCCTGGCCGTTGGCCTGCACGTGGTTCTGCCCCAGGCGCGCGTCGATATCGAAGGCGGCGGCGTCGGCCGCGCGCGGGCGCTTGACGCTGAACTGGCCTTGCGCGGCCAAGCCGGCAAACTGGCTGGGCAGCAGCTTGGCGTCGGCCGTGCCGGCCAGGTTGTCCAGCGTGCTGCCGCGCAGGTCGAGCTGGGTATCGGCGTTGAGCCGGGTGGTGCCCGGCAGGCGGGCCCAGGCCGAGCCCGGCTCGCCGCGCCAGAGCAGATGCGGGTCGAACTGGCGCAGCTGGGCCTTGAGCTTGGCGGCGGGCGGGCCCGCGTGCGGCGCCTCGATGCTGCCGCTGGCTTGCAGCTCGGCATCGCCGCTGCTCAGCCGCGCGTCCTCGATCTGCCAGCTGCTGCCCTGCTCATGCAGGCGCCCCTGCACGCGGGCCTGCACGCGCAACGGGCGTTGCTCCAGCGTGCCGCGCAGGTCCAGTTTCGCGGCCAATGGCAGGTTGGGGCCGCCGGAGAGTGCCAGCGGCCCGTCCAGCTTGGCCGGTGCGGCACGCGCGTCCAGCAGCTCGGGGCGCAGGCCTTGCACGCGGGCGTCGAGCTGCCAGCGGCCGTCGGCGCCGCGCTGGCCCTGGCCTTGCACGCGAGCACCGCCGTTGAGTTCGGCGTCCAGCGTCGTCAGGCGCAGGCTGGTGAGCTGGTCGGGCCGGCCGGCCAGGGCCAGCTTGAGCTGCCTGACGGGCAGGGCGCCCTGGTCCCAGCGGCCGGCGCCGTCGTTGCGGAGCTCGGCCTGCAGCGTGGCCTCGGCGTCGCGGGCGGGCGCGGCCAGCTTGGCACTGCCGGTCAGCGCCGTGCGCGGCAGGCCGGGCATGACGGCGGACAGGTCGAATTTGTCGGCCTGCAGCAGCAGCGCGTTGACGGGCCAGGGCGAGAAAGGCTGCACCTGACCTTCGGCCTTCAGCGTCTGGTGCGCGGCCTCCAGCTCGGCCTTGGCCGTTAGCTTGGCCAATGGCCCGCGCGCAGCGGCAACGGCCAGCCAGGGCAGGTCGGTCGCTTCGTTCTGTTGAATGGTTAGCGTGGCTTCGGTCTGCAGCGGCGCGGCCGTCTCGATCTTCGCCTCGCCGGCCAGCAACAGGTGCTGCCAGCGCGCGCCGGTCAGCTTGATGTGGTGGGTACCTCGGCGCGGCAGGTTGATCTCGGCAGCGAGGTTTTGCACGGGCGGCTGGTCGGGCGACCAGCTCAGCTTGCCGACATGGAGCTTGGCGATGTGCACGCCCAGCGGCAGGCTCAGCTCTGGCGGCTCGAGGGTCGGGCTGGTGCTGGGCTGGGTGCGGATGAGGACCTCGTCCACCGCTAGCTCCTGTGCGGCCAGCACGCCCAGGCTGGGGCTGACGCCCAGGCCCGACCAGCGCAGCCCGCGCAGCTCGGCCTCGCCGCCCGGCCATTTCAGCAGCAGGCGGCGAGCGCTGAAGTTGCCCATCAACGAGCCCTGGGGTTCCTCGATCTGCACGCCGGGCAGATGGGCCAGCAGCCAGGCGCCGCCGGAGGGCCGCTGCAGCAGCCAGGCGATGAAGGCGGCGGCCAGCACGACGATGGCGGCCAGCGCTATCAGCGTGGCCCTCAGGATTCGCACGGAGCGCCTCACAGCGTGATCCCCACCGAGAAGTGCAAACGCCACTTGCCGGTTTCCTGCGCCCGCGCCAAGTCCACACGCAACGGGCCGACTGGGCTGCGCCAGCGCACGCCGGCGCCGTAGCCGATGACGGGTCGGAACTCCTGCCAGCGCGAGGCGGCATTGCCGGCGTCGACAAACACGGCGCCCCACAGTGCCGGGAAGCTAGCCATGATGGGCCGCGCGACTTCCAGGCTGCCGGTGGCCATGACACGGCCACCCACGGTCAGGCCGTTCTCGACCGGCCCGAGGCTGCGGTAGGCATAGCCGCGCACCGACTCGTCGCCACCTGCCAGGAAGAGCAGCTTCTCGGGCACGCCCACCTGCTCCTTCGCAAGGACCTGGGCGACCTCGGCGCGTGCCGAGGTGAACCAGCCACCGAAGGGCTTGTAGACGCCCAGCTTCACCTGCATGCGGCCGAACGGCCCGCTGTCGTCGCTGCCCCCGCCGCGCACCTGGCCCAAGCCCACGAGCAGCAGGCCCTGGTGGCCGTCGGTGGGCAGCAGCGTGCTGTCCAGCCGGCGGCGAATCCATTGTTGATTGATGGACACGGCCAGGTTGGTGTTCACCTCGCTGCCAGTCGTCTCGCGGGCGCGCAGCAGCTCGACATAGCTGAGCCGGTCGTCGCGGGTGGATTCATAGATGCGGCCCAGGCGCAGGCCCAGGTTGGTGGCGATGGTGTCGCCGCTGCGGTCCTGCTCGAACTGGACGGACGCGAGGTTGCGCTTCAGGTCGGGCTGGGGGTGGGAGCTCAGCTCCAGCTCGACGCCGCGCAGGTCGCGGCTGAGTTGCACCTTGGAGCGCGCCCGCAGGCCCAGGCCGAAGGGCTGGCGGTGCAGGTGCTCGACGCTGATGCTCTGGCCGTTGTTGGCGTGATAGCCCACCGCCACCGTGGCCTGTTGCAGCGCCGATTCGGTCAGCGTCACCAGCACGGGGCTGCTGCCATCGGCCTCGACGGTCTCGGGCTGCAGCTGCACGCGCACCGAGTCGAACAGCTGGGTCTTGGCCAGCCGCTCCTGGAACTCGGTGAGCTGTTGCTCGGTATAGGCGTCGCCGTGGCGGAAGCCGGTCAGGCGCTCGACGGCCTGGCGGTTCTGGCGCTTCAGCCCTTCGATGCGCAGCGTGCCGAAGCGCGCGCGGTTGCCGCTGGCGAGCACCAGGCGCAGCTCGGCGGTGTGCGCGTCGGCATCGACACGCGCGGCCGTCTCGCCCCAGCGCGCCAGCGGGAAGCCGTCGGCGCGCGCCCGCAGCAGCAGGTCGTTCTTGGCGGAGGACCAGTAGCCCTGCGTGAAGGGGTCGCCTTCCTCCAGCGACCAGGCCTTGCGCAGGTTGTCGCGCAGCGCCTTGGCGTCGTCGGCGGCCAGGCCTTCCTGGAACTCCAGCTCGATCTTGGTCACGCGTGTGCGCGGGCCCGGCTTGACGATGAGGCGCAGCGCCGAGGCGTCCTCTGCCTTGCGCTCGACGTCGGCCGTCGCGCTGAAGTAGCCCAGCGTCTCCAGCAGCGTCGCGGCCTGGGCCGGCGCGGCAGCGGCCAGGCGCGCCAGCTCGACGCGGCTCAGCGCGGCCTCGCTGGCGCGGTAGCGGGCGATGTCCAGGTGTTGCTGCAGCAGGTCGCGCAGCCGGTTGTCGCGGTAGTCGTCCTCGACCTCGATGGCGAGGCTGTAGACGGCCGGGGCGTCGGCTGGCACATCGGGTGCGGGGACTGGCGCCGGCGTTGGCGCTTTCGTCGCACAACCGCTCAGTACCGCCACGAGCAGCAGGGCGAAGGGGAGACGCATCATTTACTGAGGAGCCGCATCGCGCCTTCGAGGCCGGAGAGCGTCAGCGGGAACATGCGCTGCTGCATCAGCTGCTGGATCAGCGCGATGCTCTGCCGGTACTGCCAGACGCCTTGCGGCTCGGGGTTGATCCAGGCGTATCGGGGGAAGGCGTGCGTGAGCCGCTGTATCCACTCGGCGCCCGGCTCGTCGTTGTTGTACTCGACGCTCCCGCCGGCCTGCAGGATCTCGTAGGGGCTCATGGTCGCGTCGCCGACGAAGATCAGCTTGTAGTCGCGGTTGTACTTGCGGATCAGGTCGAAGGTGTTGAGCTTCTCGGCAAAGCGGCGCCGGTTGTTCTTCCAGACGAAGTCGTAGACGCAGTTGTGGAAGTAATAGAACTCCAGGTGCTTGAACTCGGTCTTGGCGGCGCTGAAGAGTTCTTCCACGCGGCTGACGTGCTCGTCCATCGTGCCGCCCACGTCCATCAGCAGCAGCACCTTGACCTTGTTGTGGCGCTCGGGCTGCATGCGGATGTCCAGCATGCCGGCGTTGGCGGCCGTGCCGTGGATTGTGCCGTCCAGGTCCAGCTCAAGGTCTGACCCCTCGCGGGCGAAGCGGCGCAGCCGGCGCAGSGCSACCTTGATGTTGCGCGTGCCSAGCTCSAGCSYRTCGTCGTAGTCSYKGTAGGCGCGCTGSTCCCAGACCTTGACGGCGCTCTTGCCGCCGCTCTGGCCGCCGATGCGTATGCCTTGCGGGTTGTAGCCGCCGTTGCCGAAGGGGCTGGTGCCGCCGGTGCCTATCCAGCGGTTGCCACCCTCGTGGCGCTCCTTCTGTTCCTCGAAACGCTTCTTCAGCGTCTCCATCAGCTCATCCCAGCCCATCTTCTCGACGGCGGCCTTCTGCTCGGGCGTCAGGTTCAGCTCCAGGTTCTTCTTCAGCCACTCCAGCGGCACTTCGGCGGTGAAGTCGGTCAGCATCTCCACGCCCTTGAAGTAGGCGGCGAAGGCGCGGTCGAACTTGTCGTACTGGGTCTCGTCCTTGACGAGGCAGGCGCGGGCCAGCGTGTAGAAGTCGTCGATGCTGGCCACGCCACCGTCCTCGGGCGAGGCGATGACGCCGGCCTGCAGGGCTTCCAGCAGCGTCAGGTACTCCGGGACGGTGACCTTGAGCTTGGCGGCGCGCAGTGTGTAGAAGAACTGGATCAGCATGGCCCGCAGATTATGCGGAGTCGGGCCATGCGTTGTTGTCAGCGCTTGTGGCGACGTCGTGCGGCCGCGCCGACGCTGATCAGGCCGGCCAGCATCAGCGCGTAGCTGGCGGGCTCTGGCACGGCCGTGGGTACGTCGACGACGGCGTAGAGGTTGGGCGTCAGCGACGTGACGGTCCAGCCTTCGGCGCGCATGGCGGTCCAGTCGTTGGCGGTGAAGAAAGTGCGGCCGTCGCTGACGTAGGGGTACATCGAGTCCCCTGCGACGCTGCTGTGGTTCAGCCCGAACGCGTGGCCCATCTCGTGCATCGCAACGGTGGCGAAGTCGAGCTGGCTCAGGTTCCAGTACCCGTTGGCGGGGTGTGCAGGGTCCACGGGCAGGTGCGTGCTGCCCATCGCCTCCACGGTGCGGATGTCGGCATCGGCATACCAGTCACGGGCGCGCGTCTGGCCGGTGTAGGGATACGTACCGTTGTAGCCGAGGCTGGACAGATCCTGGGTCGTGTCGAACAGGATTTCGCCACCCCAGCCGGAGCCGAAACTTTTGCCGTTGGCGCTGCGGCCGGGATAGGCGGTGCCCACCCAGGCCAGACCAACGGCGCTGTCGCGCAGGTCGGTGGCGCCAACGTAGAAGACCAGCGTGTCAGCGGCGATGTTGAGGTGCGTCGTCGGGATCGCGCTGCCCGGGTAGATTGTCGTCTGGTGGGTGTAGTCGTCGGTGTAGCTCATGCCCGACGTGGCCACGTTCACGTTGGTCAGTGCCGCCAGATGGGTGGTGATGTTGTTCTCGAAGATCGAGGCCACCTGGTCCAGCGTGCGGCGCTTGTCGGCGGTGAAGAAGTTCTGCGTGTCCAGGCTGTAGTCGAAGACGATATTGAGCGCGTTGGCGGCACCGGCGCCCAGGCTCAGTGCGGCGGCCGCGATGGCGGCCAGGCAGTTGTTTTTCATGTGGATCCCCCCGAAGTTGATAAGGGCCACGCCCTAGGGATGGCCTTTGCTCCGGATTCTCCGTCTGTAGGACGTTGCCTACACACCCTCGTCTGCGGGGAGCGTTGCGCCGCCGCCGCTGCGCCGCGACTTGGCGGCTACAGCTTGTCCACCATGACGGGCTTGCCCGTGAGATAGCCCTGGATCAGGCGGAAGCCCATGTCGCGGCAGATCTGGGCCTCCTCCTCTTGCTCCACGCCCTCGGCCAGGGGCACCGAGCCCAGCTCCAGCACCATGCGCACCAGGTCACGCACCATGCGCTGCTTGCGCTCGCTGGCCTTGTGCAGGTTGCGCACGATGCCCATGTCGAACTTGACGAAATGCGCCGGCACCTCGGCCAGCTCGTTCAGGCGCGCCTGGCCGGCACCGAAGTCGTCGTAGGCGAACTTCACGCCGATGCTGCCAAGGCGCGCCGCCAGCTCGCGCATGCGCTCGACCTCGACCACCGCGCTTTCGTGCACCTCCACCACCAGATGCGGGCTCCCGGGCAGGGCCAGCAGCCCATGCAGGGAGTCGAAGAACTCGTCGGTGAAGGTCTCGGTCGGGTGGGTGTTGACGAAGACGCCCAGGCCCTGGGCCTTGGGCGCGAGCGCCTCCACGCCATAGGACCGGAACGCCGCGCTCAGCTCGGCCTCGCGCCGCAGCGCCGCGGCCATCATGAACAGGTGCATCGGCGAGCCCGGCAGCTCGGGGTGCGTGCAGCGCCCCAGCAGTTCGTAGGCGAGCAGCTGGCCCGTGTGGGCGTCGACGATGGGTTGCGCTGCTGCGGCCATGCCGCGCCCGGCCAGGAACTCCAGGAACTGGGCCTCGTGGCGAACGAAGTTCTGGCTGAGCTGGCTGACGTTCTGCGCCACCATCCTGGTGGGGTCCGGGACCGGCTCCGTCAAGGTGGCCGCTGCCTGCGCCTCGCCGTGCGTCAGGCGGAACTCGGCATTGCAGAAATGGATGATGTCGTTCGGCGCCAATGGCCGCGGGGCCGCCAGCCGCTCGCGGTTCACGAAGGTGCCGTTGGTGCTGCCCAGGTCGACCAGCAGCAAGCCACCGGTGTCGTCCGCCTGCAATTCGGCATGCCGCCGCGACAGGCCGGCAGCCTCGATGGTCAGGTCATTGCCCGCGTCGCGGCCGACGCAGAACGGCAAGCGGTCGATGCGATGCGTGACACGCGAACCGCCTGCGGCCACGCTTTCCAGAAACCAAGGCGTACTGCCCATTCATCCCCCCAAGCCCCTCGCCACAGTGCGTGCGTCAGGGTGGGAACATTCTGAAACACATCGCTGACGCTGGGCATCCGACCTTCCCCTGAGTTGAGGGTCGGCGTTGCCTTCTGGCGGAGCGCCGGGCCGTCAGGCGATGTGCATGCCGGCCGATCCGGCAAGACCGGGCGAGGGGCTCGTCAACGGCAGGGTTCTACGCGGAATTCGACACGCCGGTCCAGTGCATCCACCGCGTTGTCGCTGCCGCTGCCGACCAGGTTCTCGCGCCAGCCCATGCCGCTGGCCTTGATGCGCTGGGCCAGCACCGAGGTTTCGGACGCCAGGCGCTGCTGGATGAAGCTGGCGCGTTGTAGCGACAGCGCATCATTGGTTTGCTCCGAGCCGGTGTGGCTGGTGTGCCCGACGATGACCATGCAGACCCGCGCGCCGGCGCTCTCCTTGGCGATCTGCCTGATCCACATCGGATACGCGCCACTCACCTTGGCGTCGGACCAGAACTCCGAGCTGCTGCCAGGGCTGAAGAGGAATTTCACGTCCAGCTTGTTGGAGCGCAGCCCGTAGGCCACGATCTGGCCAAAGGCGGCCTCGGCCTCGGCGGTGCGCCCAAGCCGGACATAGTTGAGGTAGATGCCATTGAGGGTGCGCAGCTGCTCGCCGCCGGCTTGGGTGCGGGCCTCCTGGTACTTGGACAGAGATTCCGGGTAGCGCTCGGCGTTGTAGAGGGTGCCGGCCTCGTTGATGACGCTGGCCACCGCGACGCGTTCCATGTAGAGGCTGTTGGCTGCGCCGCCCGGCGCCGTCAACGCCGTGCTGATGTAGCCGTCGACCACCTTGTCTTTCACCAGCACCGGGCTGTCCTGGTAGATCGCCAGGGGCGTGTGGTTGAGGCCGTCATCGCGGGCCAGCGCCGAGGCCTGCGCCACCACACGGCCTGTCTTGATCTCCACCAGCGCCAGGTTGATCTGCAACGACCGCTTGCCTGGCACGTCCAGCAGCCGGGTCAATGTGCCGGTCAGCAGGTATTGAACCTTGGACAGGTTCTCGGTCTTGAAGGGCAACAGCTCAAAGCTGCCTTCCGTGCGTGCTGCCAGGCGCTCGCCGATGCGGCGTTCAAGCAGTTGCGTGGCCTGGGTCTGCTGGCCGCTGGTCGCGTCGATCGTCGGATCCACGACGACACTCTTCTTGGCAATCTTGGACTCCATCTTCGCCAGGAAGGCAGGCATCTTCTGCGTCTGGGCCACCAGGCCATCGGTCGCGACGACGATGGCCTCGCTGAAGGACAGCTCGTTGGTCGATACCGTGGGTTGTTTCGGTGCCGTCTCAAGGCAGCCGGCCAGCAGGGCCGTCAGGGTCAGGCAGCCGAGCAGGGCGGCACGCCCCAGGCTCACTGAAAAATTGAAGCGATTCGTGTGGCCGGCGCGACTCATCGACATTCCCTCTTCAGGTAGGCGGCCTCACTCGCTGTCAGCGGCTCCAGTGAGGCCTTTTGCAGAATATCACTGCACCTTGCGCCTTTCATGGCGGCGGGAGCAGCCACGGCGGCGGCGCGTGGCTTGGGCGCTGCCGGTGCTGGAGCGGGTGTCGGCACCGAGGCTGCGGGTGTGGGTGCCGGCGCAGAAGCCGGCGTGGGTGCGGGCGGCAGCAAGGCGGCGGAGGAGGCGGGGGTGGCCGCGGCTGAGGCCGCAGAGCTTGGCTGGGGGGCGGAGGCGGCCGGCGCCGTTGCGGGAGCCGGCGCGGCTGATGCCGCGGGTGCGGGTGATGGCGGCAGTTGCGAGGGTGCCGGTGTGGAGAGCAGGGCATAGCCGCCCCAGGCCACCAAGGCCAGGCCCGCCGCGCCCGCCAGGCTCAGGACGAGGGTGCGGCGCTGCATGGGCGGCGCGGGCACAGCGCCAGATGCAGGGCGAGGCGCAGGCGCGGCGGGCAGCACCGGGGGTGGGGGCGGGACCGCAGGCGCGAGCTTGGGGGCAGGGGCGGGCGGTGGCGGCCGGGGCGCGGGTGGCGCGGGTGCCGTGGGCTCCCGCGGCATCAGCAAGGGGTTGCCCGTCACCGACTGGGTCGGGTCGAAGTCGGGCATCAATATCGTTGCTTCGCTGCCCGATGGCGCGCCCAGCGCCCGCAATTCGAACAGATCGAGCACCTGCGTGTCGTCGGCGGTGAGCAGCGCGCGGAACTCGGCAATGGATTGCGGGCGGTCCTTGGGGTGGATGGCCAGCGCGGTGTCGATGGCAGCGAGGAAGGCGTTGCCGCAGCGACCAGCCGCCACGGTGGACAGCGGGCGCAGCCCGTCGTTGAGCAGCCGCTCGACGGAGGCCACCGTGCGGCCGCCGCTGATGGCCGCGTAGAGCACGCTGGCCAGCGCGAAGATGTCGGTCCAGGGGCCCTGGCTGATGCCGGGCATGTCGCCGTATTGCTCGATGGGCGCAAAGCCCGGCTTGAGCATGGCGGTCAGCGCGTGCGTGAGATCGCCGATGACGCGACGTGCGGCGCCGAAGTCCAGCAGCAGCGGCCCGTGGTCGGTGAGCAGGATGTTGTCCGGCGCGATGTCGCGGTGGTAGCAGTGCTCCTTGTGCAGCACCTCCAGCGCATCCAGCAGCGGCATCAGCCAGGCGCGCACCTCGCTCTCGGTCGGCAGCCGTCCGAGCTTGGTCAGCGCGGCCTTCAGTGTGGGCCCCTGGTAGTAGGGCATGGCCATGTAGGCGGTGCCGTTGGCCTCCCAGAACTGATGCACCTTGACCAGCGCCGGGTGGTCGAAGCGGGCCAGCAGCTTGGCCTCGTTGACGAAGCTCCTCAGGCCGATCGAAAAGGTCTCCTGGTGGCTGGGCGACTTGACCAGCACCGTCAGCGACTGGCCGGCGCGTGTGGCCATCGAAAAGGGCAGGTATTCCTTGATGGCGACCTGTCGCTCCAGGGCGATGTCGGTGGCGAGATAGACGATGCCGAAACCGCCTTCGCCCAGCACCCGGTCGATGCGGTAGTCGTGCAGGCGCGTGCCGGGCGGGAGGGTGTGCCCCGGCGTCAACTTGGCCGCCAGGATGACGGTGGGCTCGTCCGGCTCTTCCGGAGTTTCCGGTACGTTCGGGGCGTTATGCCCGGACGGATCGCCAGCCGCGTCGCTCATTGCCGCGCCCGGCCGGACGGTGGCGCCTCATGGAGGCTCGGGGACCCGGGCAACCCCACCTCGAGCTTGGCGGCATGCAGCGTGTAGCGGAACTGGATCGGCATGGAGCAGGGCTGGGGTCGAGGTTCTGCTGATTATGCAGAGCCAACCCCGCCGCTGGCGCGGGGGCCGGGCGCACGTTGCCCGGCGGGCGGCTGACCGGCGTAACGCGCCAGCCAGGCAAAGAACTCGCCGTACCAGAGCCGGCTGTTGCGGGGCTTCAGCACCCAGTGGTTCTCGTCCGGGAACCACACCAGGCGGGACGGTACGCCCAGCGACTTCAGCGTGTTGTAGTAGGCCAGGCCCTGGGCATCGGGTACGCGGTAGTCCAGCGCGCCGTGGATGACCAGGGTGGGTGTCTTGAAGTGCTGCGCGAACGTGTGCGGGCTCTGCGCGGCGATGCGGGCCGGGTCGTCCCAGTAGGCGCCGCCCAGCTCCTTGCGGTGCCAGCTGTAGGCGTCGTCGGCGTACATGGCCTGCCAGTCGTAGCAGCCAGCGTGGCAGACATAGGCCTGGTAGCGGCCGGCCTTCACATGGCCGTTCATCCACGCCACCATATAGCCGCCGTAGCTGCCGCCGGTGGCGACGATGCGCTTCGCTGCAACCCAGCGCTTTTGCAGCAGCCAGTCCGTGCCGGCCTCAACGTCCTGCAGCTCGTACTCGCCCCAGTGGCCGGTGATGCAGTCCAGGAACTCGTGGCCGAAGCTGGACGAGCCGTGATAGTTGACGCAGGCGACGACATAGCCCTGGCCCGCGAACACCTGATGGTTCCAGCGCCAGTGCCAGCTGTCGCCGAAGGCGGTGTGCGGGCCGCCGTGGATGGCGTGCATGACCGGGTGCTTCTTCTTGGCGTTGAAGCCCGGCGGGTAGATGAGCCACATCTGCACGTCGTCGCCACGTGCGCCCTTGATCGTCACTTCTTCGTGGCGACCGAAGGCATGGGCGGCCAGGCGCGCGTCGTTGAGCGACTCGATACGGCGCAGGCCGTCCTCGCCCAGCACCGAGAGCCGTGGCGGGAACTGCACGCTGTCGTGGTTGACGACGACGAAGTCTGCCGTCAGCGAGAAGCTGCCGACATGGCCGCCCTCGAAGATGGGTTCGGCCAGGCGCTCGCCGAGCACGAACTGCCACAGGTGGCGGCGGCCGCGGTCCTCGGCGGCGAACAGCACCGACTGATCGTCCGCGGCCCAGCGCAGCGGCGCGCTGACCTCGTGGTCCCAGTCGTCGCTGAACACGGCCCAGTTGCCGCGCTGGTCCAGCACGGCGAGCTGGTCGGGCCGGTTGTGGCCCAGCGCCTGGTGGCTGGCGAGGAAGGCGAGGTGGGCGCCGCCAGGGCTGTAGCGCGGCGCGGCGAAATGCCAGTCGCCGTCCTGCAACAGCGTCTGCACGCGGCGCGTCCTCAGGTCGATCTCGGCCAGCGCGTAACGGCCGTCCAGCTTCTTCTCGGCCGCCGGGTCGAAAGCAAAGACGATGCGGCGACCGTCGGGCGAGATGTCGAAGGTGTTGACGTCCGGTTCGGCGCGGCTCAGCTCCAGGGCCGTGCCCTCGAACAGGTCGCGCGCCTTGCCCGTGGCCACGTCCATCACATGCAGATGCGGCACGCGGTCCATCGGGATGTGGTGGTCCCAGAAGCGGTACAGCGCCTCGTCGGTGACGTAGGCGGTTTCCTTGCGGGCCTTGAAGTCGCGCAGCATTTGGCCTTGAACGGCGGCCTTGCGGTCGGGCCAGACCCATGAGACGAAGGCGATGCGCCGGCCGTCTGGAAACCATTTGAAGGCCTCGACACCAGTCGGCACCTGACCCACGCGCCGCGCCTCGCCGCCGTCCGGCGCGATGACGTAGAGCTGTGGCTCTTCATCGCGCTCGCCGCCTTGATCGCGCTTGGCCGTGAAGGCGATCAGTTCACCCGTGGGGCTCCATTGCGGGTTGCCATCCTTCTCGCCGGCTTCGGTCAGCCGCCGGGGCTCGCCGCCCAGCGTCGAGAACAGCCACAGGCTGGTCTGCGCCTTGTTGCTGTCCATCGAATGGCGGGTGACGCCGGCCACGGCCTGGGAGCCATCGGGACAGAGACTGGGCTCGCCGATGCGATCCAAGGCCCAGAGTGCATCGACATCGAAGGCCTTGGTCTTGTTGTTCATGTTCGCTGTCGGCTCAGTTGCCAATTTAGGTGTGCCTTGACCTCGGGCCATTCGCCCACGGTCAGGCTGTACATCACGGTGTCGCGCACCGTGCCGTCGCGGCGCAGCGCGTGGTGGCGGATCACGCCGTCGCGCTTGGCGCCCAGGCGCTCGATGGCGCGCTGCGAGGCGTGGTTGAAGTTGTCGGTGCGCCAGCCCACGAGCTTTGCGCCCAGTGTCTCGAAGGCATGGGTCAGCAGCAGCAGCTTGGCCGTCGTGTTGACGGCGCTGCGCTGCACCCGCTGGGCATACCAGGTGTAGCCGATCTCGACGCGCTCGACGGCCGGCACGATGTCGTGATAGCTGGTCGAGCCCAGCACCTCGCCGGTGGCCGCGTCCAGCACGGCGAAGGGCAGGCGGTGGCCGGCGGCTTGGGCCGCCAGGGCGGTCTCGACGTAGGCGCGGGTCTCGTCCGGCGCCGGCACGCTGGTGAAGCGCAGGTTCCACAGCTCGCCGTCTGCGGCGGCGGCGTGCAGGCCGGGCACATGGTCCAGCGTCAGCGGCACCAGGCGTATCGGGCCGGCCGCCAGCGTGACCGGCAGCACGGGCTTCATGGCCGGTCTTTCAGCATCACCTTGCGCGCCGCCCAGCGGCCCACGCCGCAGCCCACGACGATGAGCACCAGGGCGCCCATCTGCTGAGCGTTCCATTCATCGCTCGTGATGAAGTCGACGCCGAACAGGCGGCCCAGCCACCAGCCGGCCAGCGCCCCACCGACGAAACCGACGGCGTCGGCCAGTCCTTCGCGCAGCGCGCGATCAAAGTCTTGTGACATCAGCGGTTGTTTTTCTGCATGAAGACCAGCTTCTCGAAAAGCGTCAGGTCTTGTTCGTTCTTCAACAGCGCTCCCACCAGCGGCGGGATGCTGACCTTGTCGTCCTTGGCCTGCAGCGCATCCACCGGCACGTCCTCGGCCACCAGCAGCTTCAGCCAGTCGATCAGCTCCGAGGTGCTGGGCTTCTTCTTCAGGCCGGGCAGGTTGCGCACGTCGTAGAAGTTCTTCAGCGCCGCCGCCAGCAGGTCCTTCTTGAGCGTCGGGAAGTGCACGTCGACGATCTTCTGCATCGTCTGCGCATCGGGGAACTTGATGTAGTGGAAGAAGCAGCGACGCAGGAAGGCGTCCGGCAGCTCCTTCTCGTTGTTGGACGTGATGAACACCAGCGGCCGGTGTTTGGCCTTGATGAGCTGGCGCGTCTCGTAGACGTAGAACTCCATGCGGTCGATCTCGCGCAGCAGGTCGTTCGGGAACTCGATGTCGGCCTTGTCGATCTCGTCGATGAGCAGCACGACCGGCTCGTCGGCCTCGAAGGCCTGCCACAGCACGCCCTTGACGATGTAGTTCTCGATGTGGCGCACGCGGTCGCTGCCCTCGATGCCAGCGAGCTGGCTGTCGCGCAGCCGGCTGACGGCGTCGTACTCGTACAGGCCCTGCTGGGCCTTGGTCGTGCTCTTGATATGCCACTGCATCAGTGGCATGCCGAGGGCGCCCGCCACCTCCTCGGCGAGCATGGTCTTGCCAGTGCCGGGTTCGCCCTTGATGAGCAGCGGCCGCTGGAGCGTGGCCGCGGCGTTGACCGCCAGCATCAGGTCGGCGGTGGCAACGTATTGGTCGGAACCTTGGAATTTCATGGGGAAAACCGGGGCTGGGGGGAGTCCGATTCAGTATAGGAGGCCTCCTATAATCGCCGCCGCTACCAGAACCCGACCTCCATCGAGACATGAAAAAACTGCTGCAGATCTCGCTTGCCCTGGCCGCCGCTTTCGGTGGTGTTGCCGCCCAGGCGCAGGACGTGAAAGCGGGCGAGAAGAAGATCGCGATGTGCATCGGCTGCCATGGCATCGTTGGCTACCAGGCCAGCTTCCCCGAAATCCACAAGGTGCCGATGATCGCGGGCCAGAACGCGAAGTACATCGTTTCGGCACTGACTGCCTATGCCAAGGGCGAGCGCAAGCACCCGACCATGGGCGGCATTGCCGGCTCGCTGAGCGAGCAGGACATGGCCGACGTGGCCGCCTTCTACGAGCAGCAGGCCAAGAAGCCGGCCGTCGCCGACAGCGTGCCCGCCGCGCCCGCCAACGTCGCCGAACTGCTGACCAAGGGCGCCTGCATCTCCTGCCACGGCGCCAACTTCAGCAAGCCCATCGACCCGAGCTATCCCAAGCTGGCTGGCCAGCATGCCGACTACCTGAGCGTGGCGCTCAAGTCCTACAAGACCGAGAAGAACAAGAACGTCGGCCGCAGCAACGGCGTCATGGCGGGCCAGGTCAAGCAGTTCAGCAATGCCGAGTTGAAGGCCATCGCCAGCTACATCAGCACGCTGCCGACCGAGCTGGCCACCGTGCCTCAAGCCAAGTTCCGCTGAGCCGGCACCTTCCGTCCAGAAGCCGCCCTTTGAGGCGGCTTTTTGTTTTGCGCGCGAATTGACCTAGCGCAAACCCCGTGAGGCTGCCCCTGCCTAAGCGTGCAGGGCTGCACAGTGGCCGTGCCGGGCGCCTGTGATACTGGGTGTTACACAGACAGCGTGGTCATGTTGAAGAAGATCCCGACCGACGAGGTGAGGCTGGGCATGTACCTTCAGGCGATGGAAGGGGCATGGCTGTCGCATCCGTTCTGGAAGACCAAGTTCGTGTTGACCGACCCAGCCGACCTGGCCGCCCTCAAAGCCAGCGGCGTGCCGGCCGTGTGGATAGACGATGCCAAGGGCGCCGACCTGACCGTCGCCGAACCAGCCAGGAGCAACCCCGCCATGACGACCGCCGCGCCGGTCGCTGTGCCGGCCACCGCTCCCGCACGAACCGCCCCGCCGCAGCGCGTCAGCTTGGAGGCCGAGCTGGACCGCGCCGCCCAGGTGCTGGGGCGCGCCAAAGTCGCCGTCATCGCTCTGTTCGGCGAGGCGCGGCTGGGCAAGGCCATCGACAGCGAGGTCTGTCTGCCCATCGTTGACGAGGTCACCTCATCCCTCGCGCGCAACCCTTCCGCCTTCGTCAGCCTGGCCCGGCTCAAGACACGGGACGACTACACCTATATGCACTCGGTCGCCGTCTGCGGCCTGATGGTGGCCCTGGGTCGCCACATGGGCCTCAGCGATGAGGCCGTGCGAGAAGCGGGCCTGGCCGGCCTGCTGCATGACGTGGGCAAGATGCAGATGCCGCTGGAGGTGCTGAACAAGCCCGGCGCGCTGACCGATGCCGAATTCACCGTCATGCGCAGCCACCCCGAGCGCGGCTTCGAACTGCTGAAGGACGGCGTCAAGGTGCCGGCGTCGGCGCTGGACGTCTGCCTGCACCACCACGAGAAGATCGACGGCACCGGCTACCCGCACAAGCTGGCCGGTGACCAGATCAGCCTGTTTGCGCGCATGGGCGCCGTCTGCGACGTCTACGACGCCATCACATCCACGCGGCCCTACAAGAACGCCTGGGACCCGGCCGGCTCGCTGCAACGCATGTCGCAGTGGAAGGGCCAGTTCGACCCGGTCATCTTCCAGGCCTTCGTGAAGAGCGTGGGCATCTACCCGACGGGCACGCTGGTGCGCCTGCAGTCCGGCCGCCTGGCCGTCGTGGTGGACCAGAACCCCGCCGCGCTGGTGTCGCCGCGGGTCAAGGTGTTCTATTCCACCAAGTCCGGCATGCCGATTCCGCTGCAGCTGCTGGACCTGTCCGCCTCCGGCACGACGGACCGCATCGCCGGCCGGGAGCCGCCGGAGAACTGGAACTTCCCGCACCTGGAAGAACTCTGGAACCCCAACACCAAAAGGTGATTTGAGGCCTCCTAAACTGCCGCTTCCATGCAGTTCGGAGATCGGCAATGAAGCGATGGTTAGGTGTGGCCCTGTTGGGCTTGGCATGCAGCGTGTCCGCGCAAACCTTGCGCTGGGCCGGCCAGGGCGACCCGCAGACCATGGACCCGCACTCGCAGAACGAGACGCTGACGAACAACGTCAACTCGCAGGTCTACGAGCGCCTGATCGCCCGCGATGCCAAGCTGGCCCTGGTGCCGGGCCTGGCCACCGAGTGGAAGCAGACCGGCCCGCTGACCTGGCGCTTCAAGCTGCGCCCGGGCGTCAAGTTCCACGACGGCACGCCGCTGACGGCCGATGACGTCGTCTTCTCCATGCAGCGCGCCAGGGAGCCGACCTCGCAGGTCGCCGTCTACGCCAATGCGGTCGGCACGCCCAAGCGCATCGACGACCTCACCGTCGACTTCCAGCTGAGCGCCTTCGACCCCATCTTTTTGCAGCATGTCGAGCAGCTCTGGATCGTCAGCCGCAAATGGTGCGAGGCCCACGGCGTGACCAAGCCGCTGGACTTCAAGAACAAGGAAGAGAGCTTCGCCGCCGTCAATGCCAACGGCACCGGCCCCTTCACGCTGGTCAGCCGCCAGCCGGGCATCAAGACCGTGCTCAAGCGCAACCCGAACTGGTGGAACAAGTTCAGCGGCAATGTGCAGGAGGTGGTCTACACCCCCATTGCCAGCGACGCGACGCGTCTGGCCGCGCTGGTATCTGGCGAGGTCGACCTGGTCAACGACCCCGCGCCGCGCGACGTGGCGCGGCTGCGCAACACGGCCGGCGTGAAGGTCATTGACGGCCCGGAGAACCGCCTCGTCTTCATCGGCATGGACCAGGCGCGCGACAAGCTGCTTTACGGCAAGGCGCCGGGTGACAAGAACCCCTTCAAGGATGTTCGTGTGCGCCGCGCCCTCTACCAGGCCATCGACATCGAGGCGCTGAAGACCAAGCTGATGGCGGGGCAGTCCGTGCCCACCGGCGGGATCACACCCTCGGCCAACGCCTCCTTCGACGACCCGGCGTTGCAGACCCGTCTGCCCTACGACCTCGCCAGCGCGCGCAAGCTGATGGCGGATGCCGGCTATGCCGACGGCTTCGAGGTGACGCTGGACTGCCCCAACAACCGCTACGTCAACGACGAGGAGATCTGCACCGCGTTGGCGGCCATGTGGGCGCAGCTGAAGGTCAAGGTCAAGGTCAACGCGATGCCGCGGGCGCTGTACTTTCCCAAGCTGGAGAAGCTGGACGCCAGCCTCTTCATGTACGGCTGGGGCGGCAGCATCACCGACGCCGAGGTCATCCTCACGCCGGTGTTCCGCAACCGCGGCGCCAAGGCGGTGGGTGACTACAACTATGGCAACTTCCGCAACGACAAGGCGGACGCGCTGGCCGCGCAAAGCAGCGTCGAGCAGGACCCCAAGAAGCGCGAGCAACTGATCCGCGGCGCGCTGGCCGAGCTGCGCGAGCAGGTCAACATCATCCCGCTGCACCGCCAGGTCATTCCCTGGGCGGCGCGGGCCAATGTCACGCCGGTGCACCGGCCGGACAACTTTGTCGAGCTGTCCTGGGTGCAGATCAGCCGCTGATTTCTGCCGCTTAACGGCCCACTGCGGGCCGCCGCGGCGCGGCACACTGGCCTGAGCCCAGTTTCCGACCGCGCCATGCCGTACCGCCTCGCCGCCCTTGTCCTGACCTTGCTCCTCACCGCCTGCGGTGGCGGAGGGGGGGGTGGTGACACCGGCACGCCCCCGCCGACGACACCGCCCACGCTGCGCGGCGTGGCCGCGACCGGCGCGCCCCTGGTCAACGCGCAGATCAGCGTCGTCGACGGCCAGGGCAAGGCGGTCGGCACGGCCACCACGCATGCGGCGGACGGCAGCTACAGCCTCACGCTGTCCGTCATCAGCCCCGCCGCGCCTCTGTTCATCCAGGCACGCGGCATGGACGCTGCAGGCAGCATGCAGGTGCTGCATTCCACGGTGCCGACCATCAGCGCCGCCATGGTCGGCCATGTCACGCCGCTGACCAATGCCGTCGTCGCGCTGGCCCTGGGCACCGAGCCCGCACCGGTGTTCACCGCCGCGGCCACCAGCACCAGTCAACTGACCCAGATGGCCACCGCCACGGCGGCCGCTGGCGACTTCCTGAAGACGCTGGTGAAGACCCAGGTCTCCGACCTGAAGATCACGACGCTGGACCTGCTGGCCGACGCCAGCTTCGCCGCCAACAAGGGCAGCCACGACTTGCTCATCGAGAGCGTGCGCGTGGACCTGGCACGCTCGAAGCTGAATGTCCCGGTGCTGCAGATCGGCAACAAGTTCCTGGCCGGCCCGACGGCCGAGGTCGTTGTCGACCTGCCCACCGCCCAGACCGAGCTGCTCAAGACGACCGGCGCCACGCCGGCCAACGCCATCACGTCCACGCTGAAGGCCGCCACCAGCGCGAGCACGCTGCTGGGCAACCTGCCTTTGCTGGACGACCTGGGCGCCGCACTGAACCAGCTTATCGCCCAGGGCCGCGACGTCAGCACCATCCTGATCAACCCGCTCGTGACGGGCTACGACAAGCACAACGGCCGCGTCAACACCGACCTCGCCGCCATCCTGTCCACCTACACGACCGCCAACCGGCAGTTCGGCCGCTTCCAGCTGCTGGGCTGCGCCGATGACGCGCCGGCCACGGGCAACTGCAGCAAGCTGCTGGTGGGCGCTCTCATCAGCGATTCGACCGGCACGGTGGTCGACCAGTTCACCGACGTGGTCAGCTACAACAAGGCCGCGACGACGACCAACAAGTGGAACCTGGTTGGCAACGGCAAGAAGCTGTCCGTCGCCGTCTACCCGCTAGCCTTTGCCGCCAGGAACGGCGACGGCACGGCCGACACCAGCCTCTCGCCCAACCCGGGCATCGGCCTGCAGATCGAGATCCAGGCGCAGGCGCCCGACCCCATTCCCGTCAACCCGCCCGTGCAGCTGCTCAGCTCGGCCACGGTGCAGATGCCGGGCAACTACAGCGTCCCCTTTGGCTACTGCAGCCGGCCGTGGCTGTGCGTGTCCGGCACGGCAGGCGCCACCAGCTTGATCCCGACCGGCGGTGTCGGCGACCTCGCCATCCAGCGCGCCGCTGTCGGCTGGGTCGGCACGGCCGACAGCGTGCGCGGCACCAAATACCTCGTGAACTACACGATCGCCAGCGTCAGCGAGACCCGCAGCGCCTACTTGCGCGCCGACGTTCTCGGCGACCCCGCGGCGGCACGCTTCCCCGTGCTGGACGGCCTCTCGAGCAACTTCGCGCTGCGCGCCGTCGACCTGCAGGCCGGCACGCTGCACAGCGCCGCCTCGAACTTCATCTGGACGACCTGGGCTGCCGCCAACCCCGACCTGCGCCTCATCGAGATCAAGCGCGTCTTCACGCCTACGGCCGGTGGCGCGCCCACCGTGCTGGACACCATCGTGCCGCTGCCACCCAAGACCACGCTGAGTTCACTCGGCGCGGCCTACACGCCCACCGTCGCCGGCAAGGCCGAGCTGTGGCTGCAGGCGATGGACGCGCAGGGGCGGCGCTTTCATACGCGGTACACGGGCCAGCCCTGAGGGGGCGCTGACAACTCGGCGCGCTTGGCTGGCTAGCTCAAGGTCACCAACAGCACGGCCTGGATCAGCCAACGTCGGCGGTCGGCCAGCGCGGCGGGGCTCCGCCAATTCTTGGCCACCTGAAAGAGCCAATGCTCTCGCCCGGACAGGCCGTTGTGCATCGTCAGGTTGCCGGCCTGGGCCAGGCGCTTGACCATGTCCGAACTGATGCCCTGGCACTCCACGGTGTCGTAGAGCCGTCCCAGCAAGCGGCCGATGTCGGCCAGCTGCTGCGCATTGCCCTCGTCCTGCTCCGTGGGCGGTGGGATCAGGGAGACGTGAGCGCCCAGGCCCCGTGCGGCCTGCTCGAACAGTTGCGCATCCTCGCCTTCAGGATGGGTGGTCATCAGGCCCAGCCGCTTGCCCAGCAGCAGTTGCTGGTGCTGGGGAGCGCCAAGCTGCAACGCCTGGGCCCGCTGGAGCAGCGCCTGCAGGTCGTCGGTGGTGGGTGGGTCGGTCGATGTCAGATGACTCGGCCAGGAGGCGGGATACATGGAAGGAGCCCTGGAGGCGATCGCGTCTATGCGATGGACCGAAGCCTAGTCAGCCTGCCGAGCGTTGCCTTGACCTTGATCAAGGACTCAAGCGGCCGGCGGTGCCAGCAACACGGCGCGACCGTCGGCTTACGCGCCGTTTGCAATCCATTCACACAGCGTCACTGAGCGACGTTCGCCATTGCCATGGCATTTGCAGCCGCTGCCTAGCATGACCTCATTCCATAACCAGGAGATGGCCATGCTCAGCAGCAACACAAGCTTGTCGCCCACCCCGTCCAGCCCCGTGCTTGCCGCGCTCACGCCCAGCCCTGCCCAGGACCACGGCGCCAACCGCCGCGCCGGCCAGCGCATCGCGGAAACGCTGCAGCTGATCGCGACGACGCTCAACCCGCAGCGCCGCATCGTCCATGCCGGCGAGGCCATCTATCGGAGTGGTGAGCCCTTCAGCCACCTGTACGTCCTCAACTCCGGCATGTTCAAGCTGCTGAGCCTGTCGGCCGATGGGCGCGAGCAGGTCGTCGGGCTGAAGTTCCGTGGCGACTGGCTGGGTTTTGCCGGCATCGCCAAGGGCCGCTATGCCTGCGATGCGGTGGCGATGGACACCGGTGAAGTCTGGGCCATCCGCTACGACGCGCTGCTGCCGGCCTGCGCCCGCCATCCCGAGCTGATGGCCCTGGTGCACGAGGCCATGAGCGGCGAGATCATGCGTGACCGTGATTCCATGATGTCGGTCTGCACGC
>NZ_JBGCUM010000040.1:0-52006 GCF_054177665.1 Roseateles sp. P5_E8
CATCAGCAGCATGGCCAATACCAGCAATCGGCTGTCACTCGTCAAACGCATCCTCAGCCTGCCGGCAAGGCCGTCGCCAAGGACCGCCAGAGCAAATACGGGCCAGAAAATGCCTAATGATGCGATGCCGATCAGCACGTCAGTCGCCGCCAACGTGAACAGCAGTGCGACGCCCATCATGCGCAGACCTTCTTGTCTTGAGGCATGCGGGCGCCCTTCAGCCAAGTGGCGATCGGCTTCTCAACGAACTTGTAGACAGCACAGCCGACGCCGCCGGTGAATGCAACGGCTGCCAGAGCGAGCGCGTCGCTGGGCCAGGATTTCAACAGGGGTGTCGTCAGCTTGTAGAACGCCGGAATGGTCAGGACTTGCACCAGGTAGGTGCTGTACGACGCGGCGCCGAGAAGTCCCAGGAAGCTGGATTTCGACTGTGTCGTCAATGCAGCACCCAGCACGATCAAGGCGGACGGCAACCCCCAGACGATCACGCGGTTATTGGCGGGCGAAAATGGAATTCCTTTACACAGCAGCGCGATACCAAGCGCCAATATCCAGCCGACGTGCGCCCGCAAATGCCCGTGCGAGTAGAGGCCGCCGACGATCACGCCGAACAGAAACTCGAGGATGATGGCATTGGTTCCGATCTGGGTCAGTGCGATGACGCCGAATGCAGGAACTGCAAGTCGCATGAATTCGTGTCTGGCCAGCAGCCCCGAGCCGAGAAGCAGATAGAACAGCATTTCATACTCTAGCGACCAGTCGACGTAGATTGCCGGCGCCCTGTCAAGGAAAAACTCGCTTGAGAAGAGCAGAGAGGCGCCCGCATGATTCCAAGACATGCGCTGTGTCTTGCTCAGCGAAGGGATGATCAGAATCGTCGCGGCCAGTACCAGCGTCAGCAGCCAGTACATCGGTGCGATCCGCTCGATTCTCAGCTTCATGAACTCCCAAGGCGACACTTTCTTGGTTGCATGTGCGTGCACCATGACGAAGCCGGAGATGACGAAGAAGACGTCGACGCCGTTCTCTCCCCAGCGACTCAGGAAACCCAGGGCGGCGGGCGGAACCTGATATGCCGCGCCAGCGGTAATCACGTGGAACAGGACGACATTCAGCGCGGCGAAGGCACGAAGGATCTGAATGTTATTCAGCATGGCCCCTCGCGTGTCGCTGGCGCGTTGCTCATTCGACGGATGCCCCATTGGTCAGGGAAAGAAACGCCGACTCCAGATGCCGAAGGTTCGATTCGTGCAGAACCGACGGATCCGTGTAGACGTCGGTGAACCGTCCCTCGAAGGATTGCGACATGATGTCCATCACCTTGCCCTCCGCGCGCGTGCGGCTGCGCTGAATCAGTTCGTGCAGATTGGAGCAGTCACGCAGGTCGTCTAGCTTGATATAGGTACACCATTTGTTGTCGTTAAAGAAGAGCGGCGCGAACGTGAACGCGACCTTGCCCATCAGCGCAGCCTCGTAGGCAATGGTTCCGGTGACTGTGAACACTGCTTGCGCGGCCTTGATCAATTGCGGGGCCGACGCTGTCTCGTCGATCACGTATGCGTTTGGAAGGCGGTTGATCTGCGCGTAGAAAGACGGACCGCGGTCACCAATGGCGTTGGTGTGCTCCTTGACGTAGATCGACCAATTCGGGGGCAGGCTGCGCCAGATCGCATGGATGAGCTTGAACTGATCTTCGTAGTAGCGGCCAAGCACGTCGATGGAAGACTCGGGCTGCTTGTGCATGGCGTACAGCACGAATGGACGCTGCAGCGTCGCCGAATGGATGGGCGTGCGTTTGACGAACCGGTAGAGGACGCGATTCAACTCTTCCCGACCCATGACCCGCAATGAATCGAGCCTGCCCTGGATATGGGTAGGGTCCGTTGGATCGATGTTCTCGCGGGTGATGAAGCGCCTCACTCGGGCCAGTCGAGCCCTTAGCGTCCTGGCGTTGGCGATCAGCTCGTTGTTGCGGGCGACGTAGGACGGAGGAGTGATGTCGGAAGTTGAGGGCTGCGCGGCAGTTGCGTGCGCATCTTGCAGGCAGCAAGAGCCGCCAACCAGTTGCGCCTGGTCCTCACCCGCGAAGAAGCCCCAACGGCCCGAGGGGAAGCGGACGGTGTGCGGAGACAGGTATTGGCGGGCGCCGCCACTTGCTGCGCAGAAGGCGGCGGCAAGACGCTCGTGTGCCCAGGTGTTCTCGCCGAACACGAAGTCGGGTTGCTCTGACTCCAGGAACGCGTGGATGGCGTGTGCAGCGGCATTGAGGTACTGCAAACCGACGTTGGGTCGATGTCGAAGCGCACGATCGGCGTGAAGCAGATCATGGAATTTCAGCGGCACGGCGGTGAAGGCACTGCCGGGATCGGGCGCGTCCAGCCGCAGATGCAGGGTGTGGGCTTCTGGCCAGCCGTCTTCCTTCAGCCGCTGTGCCAGCTGGGTGTTGACCACTATCCAGCCGATCCGCGCGCCGCGGTCTGCGAGTCGGCGAGCCACGACCGACTGCAGCGGGGTAAGGTAGTAATTGGCGATGAAGCAGTAGGTCAGGGACATCTTGGACGTGGTGGCGAAGTTGGCTCGCCTCAGGCGAGGCCTGGCAGCTGGCTCAGGATGGTTTGCGGTAGACGATCTCGCCGTTCGGATCAGTTCCGACATAGGTCAGATGGGCTGGCGGTTCATCCCCATGGGGTTCCAGGTGCCGCAGCTGCTGAGAGACGTAGACCCCGGGAAGTAACAGGTTCCTTGAGACGGACGAATGGCTGCCCACGGTGATACCGCTGGCGATGCTCAGCCCAGCATTCAGCACGGATGCCGATCCAATATAGACGTTGTTGCCGATGTCTATCCGCCCGTCGATCCGATAGCGACCCGGCCCGCGGCTCGCGTGTTTGTAGCCGTGGGTCCAAAGTTGACTGCCCGCGCCTGCAATGGTCGAGTAGTCACCGATGGAGATCGTGCAGGTGCAATCGACCAGATGGCTCGAGGTGATCTTGCTAAGTTGCCCCAGGCGCAGCATCGCGGGCCCGATCGTCGTCGGATGCGGCGCCCGGTAGATGACGTTGGCGCGGCCTATAGCGGCTGTCTGCGCCAGCGCCACCGTCAGCGGGCCAGAGATCCGATTGAACCGGTCCAGATAGGACTGCCGTCTCATGATGAGACGCCTGCATCTGACGACGTTTCCCAGGTGGATGGCCGCGTGGTCTTGCATCCACAGCCGCTCCACTGCCACCACGGACGGGCCAATCCGGGCCGTCCGGGACACGTGATGTCCCAGCAAGTTGAGAAGGAACGGTTTGAAGCGCAGCGGCATCAGCAGCGTGACGCCAACCGTGGCGAGCTTTCTGAACATCACGAGCTTCGGGGCAGAAGCCGCGTCGGGGCGCCGACAAGAACCGTGTCGCGAGGCACGTCCTTTGTCACCACGGCGCCGGCGCCGATGATGGCATTTTCACCAATGGTGACGCCACCCAGCACGATCGCGTTGGAGCCGATCCAGGCGCCATCTTCAATGATGATGGGCTTGGCATGATGCTTGTAAGGACGCCCGGTCGAGAGGTCAAGTCCGGCCGTTTCGATCACTGCGCCCTTGGATATGCGCACGTGATCGCCAATGCGAATCGAGCTCATGGCGCCCAGCGTGCAGTTGGGACCGATGGCCACATGGTGTCCGAGCTGGATGTTTTCAGGGTACTTGATCTCGGTCGTCCAGTGGCAGAAGTTCGGGCCGCTCGCGCCGCGAACCAGTGCCTTCAGTCTCAAGCTGCTCCAGATCCCCATGAGGGCGACCCCGATGCGGTCGATGGCGATGATTGCCCAACGCAGCGGACCCAGGCGCAATGCCTTGTCGATGATTCCCTTGGACATGGCGGCTCAGCTGACGTACAGGCGATTGATGTACGGATCGATGCGGATGCCGGGTTGCAGCGTCAGCTTGCGTGGGCTGTACTCCAGGATGCTGATCGGGCCTAGCGAATACTGGGCCTGGAGCAGCAGCCGGCGGCGTGACTTGGGGAGCTGGCCCTTGTGCATGCCGTACGTGTTCTCAAGGAACGAGGTACCTGCCTTTGCGGTCAGGCACAGCACGTTGTCACTTCCGAAGGTCTGCGCGACCTCCTCGTCGGTGTATCTGGCGATCTTGGCGAGCTTGGCGCTGCGATGAGACCCTCGCACAAACACATGGGGGCCGGATTCCTCCTCGACATCCGTCACATAGATGAAGAGCTTGATGAATAGCCAATCATCGACGTCCCTGTGAAAGAGTTCC
The DNA here is from genome assembly GCF_054177665.1 of Roseateles sp. P5_E8. NCBI lineage: Bacteria > Pseudomonadati > Pseudomonadota > Betaproteobacteria > Burkholderiales > Sphaerotilaceae > Roseateles > Roseateles sp. P5_E8. The sequence goes on from NZ_JBGCUM010000040.1 coordinate 4,265, forward strand.
GCATGCTCGGCCTTGGCATGTCCTGGCAAGGACCACCACATCGAGACGTTCGACATGGTCGGCTTGCATCCAAAATGCTCGCCCACCGCAGCCAGCACGGTCGGATGGTTGACGGTGTCCATGACGTGTGGGCAGTTGAGCGTCACCTCGTCCGAATAGACCGCCGTGTGGCACAGCGGATGGGGTTGGTCGATCAGGAATTCGCCGTTTTCCGGTCTTGTGCGGTCATGACAAGGGTGGGACACCGCATAGTTGCGAATGTCGGCGACCTGACCTGCATCAAGCAGTTCGGGCATGAATGCAATGCCGTCGCTCGCAAGGCGTGCGGCGGCGGTGCGGGCAAGGGTGTCTTCGCCGTTACGCTCGGTGGCGGGCAACCGGCGTGCGACCAGGCGTGCGATCCGTTGCCGCATTGCGACGTTTTGGATGAGTCGCTGGAAGTGATACCCGAAGTCTCCCGGGCTGCGCACCATGCCAATCAGATCATCGATTCGTCCAGCCATCTTCTTCCCCGTTTTTCGTCGTGTAGGTCTGTGTTTGTCCCGTGCTGGGATATCTTCAGTCAGGTGGTGCGGCCCGCGGCGGCACTCAGTCCCTCACCCCTGGCAGCGCGCGTCAGCAGCAGCAGGTTCAAGCCCGCCGCCGCCGCCATGATCAGTGACAGCGAACCCACGCTCGCGGGTCGCACTCCGACAAGCAGCAGCACATAGAGGCTCGCCGATATGGCCGCCATCCTGAGCACCAATCCCGGCCTGCCATCTCGGGTGATATAGGTTTCGACGTATGCCCCCAGGCACCAGGCGAGCGTGTAGGCACTGATGGCCATGAACGCTGGCGTGCCGATCGGCGGGGCCGCTTGCGGCCACTTGGATGAAGCTGCGAACAGAGCGGCAACAACGCCAAGCGACCAGGCCAACGTCTTCAGGTAGCGCTGGAGATTGCCGCGCAGGATGCCGGGCTCGTGATGATCATAGATTTCCAGCGCGAGCGCGGTCATGGCCGTCGCGTGTGTGAGCTGCACCACTGACAGCACGCGCAGCCAGAAGTTCAGGGCGATCAGGTCCTGTTGGGGCAGGTGGCTGAAACCGTACACGCGTGAAACGTTGGCTATGCCGATGGACAACCCGGCGGACGCCAGCAGCGGCCAACCCCAATGAGCCGCCGTGACGACCTGGCGCACAGCTGCGGCAAAACCGACGGCACGCAGCGCGCGCACTGCGAACAACAGGCCTGCCAGCATCAAAGGAAGACACGGCACGACCACGGCCAGGCCCAGTGAAGCGGATGCGTCCGCGGGCCAGGCCAGCAGTGCGAAGAGCACGGCCAACCATTGGCAGAGGGAGGGCAGCGAGGCGAGGGCGGGTCGGTCGTGCAGCACCGCCAGCTGATATGCCATGGCAGTGGTGCCCAGCGCACCGGCCCGCAGCAGTGCCGCGACAACCAGAGGGCCGCTGCCTGCGGGCGAGGACATGTCGCCGGCAAGACTGAGCACCAGTGCAAGTGCTGCGATCGCAAGCAACTGCAACATCAATACGCAGCTGTAGCCAGCGAGGGTCAGGCGCGCTGTGGTCGCCCTGTCGCCCGATTGTCGGTACTGGTACAGGATGTAGTTGCGCACGCCCATGTCGCCAAAGGTCGCAACCATCACGCTCAGGCCGATGATGTATTCGATGGCGGTGTAAGCGGTCGCGTCGTGCAGACCCTTGAGCACGAAGATGGGCACCACGAACGCCAGAAGACGATCGGCGTACGTGATCGCCGCCGTCGTCCACATAGCCGGAGTCCGAGTTGCCATTTGAGCGCGCGCCAGCCGTGTTCTCAGCCGAGGTCAGCCCATTGAAGTGGCGTGCCGGCCGGCATGTCGCGGCCCACGCGGTGGCCCAGGGCGACCTCATAGAACTTCGGCGGCAGCCCAAAGCCGGGCCTTACCACGCGCAGGTTGTCTTTCGTCAGCACGTCTCCCGCCTTGAGATCCTGGGCGATGTACAGCGAGCGACGGAACATGCGGGACTTCTCTTCCGCAACAGTGCCGCCATAGGTGACGGTACCGACGCCCTGCCAGGCGCGCTCGGTCTCGGTCCGCAATTGGCGAAATTCGGCGGGTTCCAGCGAGAACGAGGAATCCACACCACCGTCCGCGCGTGCAAGCGTGAAGTGCTTTTCGATCAGGCAGGCGCCCAGCGCCACTGAGGCGACGGATACGCCCACGCCCATCGTGTGGTCCGACAGACCGACCAGGGTGCCGAACGCGTCTCGCATGTGCGGGATCGTGGAGATGTTCGTGTTTTCCGGCGTCGCTGGATAAGTGCTCGTGCACTTGAGCAGGATGATGTCCTTGGCACCCGATGCGCGGGCGGTGCGAACCGCTTCGTCGACCTCACCAAGGCTGGCCATGCCGGTGGAGATGATCATGGGCTTTCCGGTCGAAGCGACCTTGCGGATCAGCGGCAGGTCGGTGCACTCGAAGGAAGCGATCTTGTAGGCCGGCACGTTCAACGACTCCAGAAAATCGACTGCGCTTTCGTCGAACGGCGAGCTGAAGCAGTGCATGCCGTGGCTGGCAGCGCGCTCCATGATGGGGCCGTGCCATTCCCACGGCGTGTATGCCTCCTTGTAGAGGTCATAGAGCTGACGCCCTGCCCACAGGCTGTTCTTGTCCTCGATGACGAACCCGGCGCTGCGCACATTCAATGTCATCGTGTCCGCGGTGTAGGTCTGCAGCTTCACCGCGTCGGCGCCGGAATCGGCAGCGGCGTCCACGATGGCCAGTGCGCGATCAAGCGACTGGTTGTGGTTGCCGGACATCTCGGCGATCAGGTAAGGCCGATGGCCAGGGCCAATGGAGCGGTCAGCAATCTTGAACATGATTTGGATCCAGAAGGTGGGAATGTGCTGGCAGGCGCGGGGCGAGCGTCGCGCTAGCCTAGCCAGGGAACGATTTGACGTAGCGCGTGAGGTCGATTCGCTGGTAGCCGGCGGAGACGAACAGAGCGTGCGAAGCGTCGTTGCCTGGCAGCACTTCGGCATCGATGGCAAGAACTGGTCTCAATCGACGCAATTGCGACTCGCCAGCCGCCAGCAGCCGTCCACCGAGCCCGAGACCCTGAAGTTGTGGGTCCAGGTAGAGCGAGACCTCGACATGACCCGTTGCCGGTAGCTCATCGAACCGGATCACGCCCACGGGTCGCGATTCTGCCGTGGCGATCCACAAGTGGCGTTCCGGCATTGACAGCGCACGCGTCATCCAGGCCAGGTGGTCGTCGAGCGTGATCTCTTCAGACTGGCGCGACACTGCGCGCGTGGCTGGATGATTTCGCCAGGGCCACGTCAGGCGCGCATGATCGAGCGTGGCCGGAATCAGCCGCAGCCCGCAAGCGGCCGTCATGACGATGGCGATGCGCTCGGTGCCATGGCCATCCACCAGTTCCCGGCTGCGACGTGAGAGGGACGCCCGTGTTTGCACGTCGCCGAGCAGTGGCAGTAATGCCGCACCAATCCCGCTAGCGCTGTTGTCTTCGGTGGAGCGCGTCGCGCCCTGCTCGACCAACGCGGGCACGACGGCGCGCTGGTTGTCCACCAGGCACAGCGTCAGCGTCGGCACACCGATCGCACAACGTTCCCAAGCCGCTCCTCCGCCCGCGCCGATGACGATGTCGCATCGGGCATTGAAGTCACGCAGGTCTGGCAGATCGACGAGCAGCTTCGCATTGGAGTCGGCGGCAACTGCCCGCCGCAACGACTCGAGGGCGGGATTGCCGCTGGTGGTGACGACTTCGATGGCGCCCTCAAACCCAGACTCACGGCAGCCGCGCACTGCGATCGCACTGTGCAGCGTTGGATCCGTTCCGCCCAGGAAGATGCCGATGCGGTTCACCACGGCGTGGATCTCGAAGGGCGGCAGGTCGTGGAACGCAGGGCCGAGCATGGCAAAGCGCGGCCCGAACAACTGGCGAGTCCTGCTCCGCACTAGCTGGCGCGCATAGCGCTTTGACTGCTCGGCGGCCAAGGCCAGGTTGTGGTCGATCAGCAGCTCGACGTCCAGCGGCCGGTCCGCCAGATCGTCGATGGCCGCGAGCCTGCAGTCCAGTAAGTCGCAGACGCGCCGATGCCAACGGGCATCCTTGCCGTAGTCGTCCGCGACGATCCAGTCGGGCGCCAAGCCATGGAGCGCCGCAACGCTGGCGTGCGCATCCGCCTCCTGGTCGGCGTCGCCTTCCACCCAACGCAGCGCGAAACCTGCGGCATTGATGACAGCGGCGACATCGACATCGCCCTTGCGGCACAGGAACACCGCGGAGGCACCGACGCGGGCGAGTCCCTGGGCGACCGACACGCACCGGCGCAGATGGCCCAGCCCGGAACGGGCGGACGCATCAGTGCGGAAGGCGACAAGCACGGCCGATCGACGAGTCAACGCAATTTGAACAGCGGCACGAGCGGCTTGCACCGCAGCGCTGCTTCCAGTCCGCCGGCGTCGAGCGTGCGCCCGATGAAGGGCAAGACCTCTTCGTAGACGGCGAGCAGCCTGTCGATGTCCGCCTCGCTGTGGGCATAGCTCATGTTGTGCGTTCCGACCGAGAGGATGCCGCGCTCCATGATTTCCTGCATCCACAGCGTCTTGATCTGAAACGCGGTGTGCTTACGTGCGTCCTTGATGGTCAGGAAGGACCAGCTCGGATGCCCCGCCAGACTGAAAACATCGTCCAGACCATGGCGCGAGACGATGTCAGTTGTGCCGTCGATCAGCCGCTGGCCGCGCTCGGTCAGCTGAGCGGATACGGGCTCGCGCTTGAGCTTCTCGAGCGTGGCCTTTGCTGCCGCGAGCGACAAGGCTTCGCCGCCGAACGTGAACGAGAAGAAGACCTCCTCCATCTCCTTCATGACGTCGGAGCGTCCCGCGATGGCGGAAACCGGGTAGCCGTTTGCGAGCCCCTTGCCGAAGGTGGCCAAGTCTGGCGTCACGCCAAACAGCTGCTGGGCGCCACCGTTGCTGTAGCGGAAGCCCGTAATAGTCTCATCGAACACCAGCAGAGCGCCGTGCGCGTGGGCCATCTCCTTCAAGCCCTCGAGGAAGCCCGGCTGGGGGCGGACGACATTCATTGGCTCGAGAATGACGGCTGCAAACTCGCCGGGATGAGCGTCGAACAGCGCCTTCAAGGAGGACAGGTCGTTGTAGACGAAGCTATGCGTCAGGTCGCGCGTGGCTTGCGGGACGCCGCGACTGCGTGCTGTGGAACCGATGTACCAGTCCTGCCAGCCGTGGTAGCCGCACACGGCAACGCGGTCGCGCCCGGTGTGGGCGCGCGAGATGCGAATGGCGCCGGAGGTCGCGTCCGAGCCGTTCTTGCCAAAGCGCACCTTCTCGGCGCAGGGCACGAGCTCGCAGATCAGCTCGGCGACCTCGGTCTCCAGCGTGTGCGGAAGCGAAAAGATCACACCGGACTCGTCGAGCTGACGGCGCACGGCCTGTGTGACGTCGGGGTCCTGGTATCCCAGTGTGATGGATGCCAGGCTGTTGACGAAGTCGATGTACTCGTTGCCGTCCAGGTCCCAAACGCGCGAACCTTCGCCTCGCGTGATGAAGTATGGCGACGCCCCGTAGGGGTACTGAGTGCGGCTCTTGCTGAACGTCTGGCTGCCCAGGGGAATCACGCGCTCAGCGCGAGCCAGGAACTCTTGGGACTTCTTGAATGAACGCGTCATGGAATCAGGTAGTGAACGGGTTGACAAGTGCTCATGCATCGGCGGCGAGCGATTTGGCATAGCCTTCATTGCGCTCATGGGCAGCCTGGCGGATCGCAAGGCCGCGCTCGATAACGCGCAATAGGTCGAAACGGTCGATGACTTGAGGCGATTGGCCCAGCGACTCGGCACCCCTGATCAGCGCGGCCACATGGTTGAGGTCGTCTGGATGGTCGACCGTCCATCGCAGAGAGGACAAGTCCACGGGTGCCTGCCAGCCTGACGCCTTGAGGCCGGCCTGGCTCGCGCGAATGAATGGCGTCACGTGCTCGCGCTCGGACGGCTTGCTGGCCTGACGCCAAGCCGTCTCCAGAGCCTGCATCGTCATGCATTCGACGTCCAGGCCGTCCGGGTAAGACGGGGGCAACACGTTGGCCACGTAGTCGTCACCCCGCATGGCCAGCTCCGACAGGCCACGGTCGATCAGATCCGGGTCCATCAGCGGGCAATCACCGGTCAGCCGCACCACGTGGTCGGCGCGTGCCTGGCGTGCGGCTTGGACGAAGCGGTCTAAAACGTCGTTCAGGTTGCCGCGGAAGCAGGCGATGCCATGCGCCGCCAGTGCATCAGCCAACGCATCATCGGAAGACTCGGTGCTGGTTGCGACGATCAGGTCGTCGACCAGGCGGGCGCGGCCGACGCGGAGAGCCATGAATACGATCATCGGCAATCCCGCCAGCTCGGCAAGCACCTTGCCTGGAAAACGGCTGCTGGACATGCGCGCCTGAATGATGGCAACGCGTCGTGGGGGGGTCATCCGAGGCTCTTCCATTGGCGGGGGTCGATCAGGGCCGCATCCGGCGCGCTGGCCAATTCAGGCGCGCGAGTCGCCCGGCACGCGTGCCAGGCCGTGGTGATGTCGCGCCATTGGCTGAGTGAGTCGACGCCAAGTACCAGCGCATCGACCGCCGCAAAGGACTTGACCACGCCCAGGGCAGCCTCCACGGGCGACAAAGTCCGCTCTTCGCAGAAGCGATGCCATCTGCTCATGGGGGCGGCAGCACCGGGGAGCCTTCGAATCGCGGCATCGGCGGGCATCAGCAGCAGACCCTGCAGGAAGGCCGAACGTAGATGGACTTCCACGGCGGCCAGCCCGGCGCGCGCTTCAGTCGTATCGACACGTTGATCGAGCGCGTTGCCAGGCAGCTGCGTGATGGCAATGAGACTGCCGTGCGAGGCCCGCGCGCGCGTCGCATCGGCGGGGTCATAGCCGGAGACGCCGAGCCGGATCCCGTGTTGAGTCGCCCATGGAGCAAGCACTTCGAGAATCGCTTGGCCGCGCGTTCCGTCCAGATCGGAAGCGGCATGAAACAGCAGGCCGGACAGCCTATCCCCAAGCCGCCGGAGGGACTGTTGCGCGTGTCGCAAGGCGTGCGTGGCGGCGTCCTGGGGGGCCAGGTCCGTTGCCAGCGCCGGTATCTTGCTGACGACATCCAAGGGCCGCGTGCCGATCAGCCGTCCCAGCCGCTCCTCGATGTCGCCGTACGCGGCGGCTGTATCCAGCGTGCGTACGCCAGCGTTAACGGCATGGTCCAGGATGTCCAGCACCTCCGTTTCGGGCACGGGAGTGCTGCGTCCGGCAATGCCGTAAGCCAGGCCGAACTGAACGGTTCCCAGGACAAGTCGTTGCGAACGCTCGCCTGGCTGAGCGGCGACACTGTTCATTGACCTAGCAGGGCGCGACGCAACACTTGCACCACGCGATCCTGTTGCTCGTCGGTCATGGCCGGAAACAAGGGCAGGGAAATGGCCTGCGCGTAGTAGGCTTCAGCGGCCGGGAAGTCACCCAGCTTGAAGCCAAAACGCCGGTAATAGGGCTGTGTGTGGATCGGGATGTAGTGAACATTGACGCCAATGTTCGCCTCGCGCAGCGCCGCAAATACATCGAGCCTCGTGGCATCGGTCCGTGACGCATCCACCTCGATGGCGTACAGGTGCCATGCGGAGGAGCGGTCCGGCACGCGCGCCGGCCGCTTCACAGGAAGGTCGGCGAGCAGTTCGTCGTAGCGGTCGGCACGCGCCTGTCGGGCCGCTGCCATGTGCTCAAGGCGTGCCATCTGGGACAAGCCCAACGCAGCCTGCACATCGGTCATTCGATGGTTGAATCCAAGGTCGACCTGCTCGTAGTACCACGGCCCTTCCGAAGTCCGTTCCATGTCGGCCGGTTCCCGCGTCATGCCATGTGAGCGCAGCAGCTTGAGTCGGTGGGCCAACTCGTCCGATTGGGCGGTGACCAGACCGCCTTCGGCGGTGGTCACGATCTTGACGGCATGAAAGCTGAAGACCGTCAGGTCAGCGTATTGACCACCTACCGGCTTGTCCTGATATGCCGCGCCCGTGGCATGAGACGCGTCCTCGACGATCTTGAAACCGTATTGGTCGGCGAGAGCCCGCATCTCCTTCAGATCGCATGGCAGGCCGGAAAAATCGACCGGAATGACGACTTTGGGCAGGCGGCCGGCCGCCTGGGCGCGTGCGAGCTTCTCCGACAGGGCGGACACCGACATGTTGCGAGTGACGGGATCGATGTCGACGAAGTCGATCGCCGCACCGCAATAAAGCGCACAATTGGCCGATGCAAGGAAGCTGTTCGGGCTGGTCCAGACCGTGTCCCCCGGGCCGACCCCCAGTGCAAGGCAGGCGATGTGCAGGCCGGCAGTTGCGTTCGATACGGCTACCGCGTGCTTGACCTGGTGACGCAGTGCGAAGGCCTGCTCGAAGGCCGTGATCGCCGGACCCTGCGTCAGGAAACTTGAGCGCAGGGTGTCCGTGACGGCGCGGACGTCCTCATCGGTGATGTCCTGGCAGCTGTAGGGAATGAATTCGGTGGACATGCGACTCTCGCGAAACGTTCAATCGATGACCTTGCCGGTCACGTGCTCGGCAATCAGGCTGCGCAGCTGATCAATCGTCAAGAAATCGGGATTCGAGCCGCTGTCGTAACTGAAGCCGACCGGGACGCGCTGGCCGCCTGCCTTCGCACAGTACTCATCTACGGAGTAGTTTGGCGCTGCGGGCAGGATTGCGTAATACCTGCCGAGGTCCACCGTGTTGAAACTGTCACTGGCGGTGATCATTTCCTCGTGGATCTTTTCACCGGGGCGGATGCCGACGATGCGCTGCTGGCATTCGGGCGCAACGGCGGTAGCAACGTCCGTGATGCGGTAGGACGGAATCTTGGGCACCAGGATTTCGCCGCCCCATGCGTGCTCAATGGACCAAAGCACCATCTCGACGCCTTCCTGCAGCGAGATGTTGAACCGCGTCATCGTGGGATCGGTGATCGGAAGTTCTCCCGACTTGCTGCGTTCCATGAAGAAGGGGATCACCGAACCACGGCTGCCCATCACGTTGCCGTAGCGGACCACGCTGTAGCGAATGTCCCTGTGGCCCTTGATGTTGTTGGCAGCCACGAACAACTTGTCGGAACACAGCTTGGTTGCGCCGTAGAGGTTGACCGGTGCTGCGGCCTTGTCCGTGGACAGTGCGACCAATCGCTGGACGTCGCTGTCCATGCAGGCTTCGATCAGGTTCTGAGCGCCTAGTACGTTGGTCTTGATGCACTCGAAGGGGTTGTATTCCGCAGCCGGCACCTGCTTGAGCGCGGCCGCATGCACGACGATGTCGATGCCTTCGAGCGCACGACGCAGGCGCGCCTCGTCCCGTACATCGCCGATGAAGTAGCGGATCGCCGGGTAGTCCTTCTCTCCGAAGATCTGAGACATTTCGAACTGCTTGAGTTCATCCCGCGAAAAGATGACCAGACGTTTCACGTCGGGGAAGCGCTCGAGAACAGTGCGGACAAAAGCTTTTCCGAACGAGCCGGTGCCGCCCGTAATTAGGATCGATTTGTTATTGAGCATGGTACTGGAACTTACTTTTGGTGAACGGCGACTTGCTTGCGCCAGAGGACGAACGCGGCGATGGCGGCGCCCGCGGCAAAGAAGATCAGGCAAATTATGGAGCGCTTAGGTTTCGACCTGCGCTCAGGCGGCGTCGCGCTATCGATAATCTGAATTGGCGCACCTTCTTTCGCCTCATCGAGCTTGGCGATTTCAAATTGCCTTGAAAGAATTTCGAACAGGGTTTCCAGGTACTTGAAGTCACGATAGGTGGCTATATAGCCAGTATTGACAGAACTCGCGGCAGGGGAATTGGTCTCACGCTTCCTGATCTGATTACGCAGTTCCGTCACGAGTGCCTGCTGCCGTATGACTTCAGTAGCGCCGTTCGTCATCGTCCCCCGAATGGCCTCCAACTTGACTTCGGCGCTGGTCAGTTCTGCGCTGAGGCGGGACAGTAGTTCACCGGCGGCTTTGGGCTCCATCTTCAGCTGATTCACGGACACACCGCTGCCCTCAACCCGTGCCTGCGCTAGCACTAGTTGCGAGCCAACTGACTTCAACTGCTGCTCGAAGAATATCCGGCGGCCCTTGGCTTCGGTAAGTGCGAGATTGTCAGTTAGGAATTTCAACTCAGCTATGTAGGCGTTGGCTAGCGCCGCCGCACGCGCCGCATCGCCGTCATCGACCTCGATGGTAATCAGGCCATCCTTCTTGCCTGCGTTGATCCTGGTTTTCTGCTGTAGGCGCGTGTATGCATCAATGGCATATTTCGTCCCATACACGTCGCTCAACTTGAACTGCGCGATAAGGCGATTGTTCAAGTTCAGGCTCTGCATGAGCGCGACGTACTGGTCGGCATTACTCTTGACGCCGGCGCCTGCCAGGGCACCAAGCGTGCCAAGAGACGCCAGCGCCGATGCTGCGCTACTTTGTTGCGATTGCGGAACGATGAAACTGGCCCGGGCAGTGAAAGTCGGCGGAATCAGGGAGGCAACTACGAAGCCCAGCAGGCCAGTTGCAATCCCAGTAGCGAGCACCATGTGCGAACGGGACACCACCGCGCGTAGTTCCGGAGGGAGGCGATCGAAGAGGCCGGCGCGAGGCGCAGGGCCGCCGTTCGACCGGTCAAGAGGCGTGGTACTCATTTGTCAGTTCTTGATAGTTTTCAAGGCCGCCGCACCGATACCAAACTGATAAAGGATTTGAGTCCAATCCTTTGCTTCTTGGATGAAAGTTGTCTTGTTTATTTCCTCTGGCACAAAAACCGTGTCACCTGATAGTGCGGTGATCGCGGATATGCCGGTGCTACTGCCTAGCCAGCCGCTGCTCGACTGACGAGCGCTGACCACGCTGCCGTTGGCGCGCAGCACAAATATGCTGCCCACATCCGCGCCGCGCGTTGGGCCACCGGCCAGGCGCACGATGTCTTCGATTGAACTGCCCGGCTTGAGCAGATAACTACCGCCGTTGAAGACGCTGCCGAATACGCCCACAGTATTCGGGCGCGCCGGGATATAGAGCCGGTCGCCGTCTTCGACGAGTAGGGTGGGCATTTCACGGGACGCATCGGTCAGATCCAGTACGACACGTCCGGTTGGCCGAACCGCGCGCAGTCGCTCTATGAGCCGCGTTGTACCAACCTGTTTTTGGACGGCTGCCGCTGCATCGTCGGCATTGCTGACCTTTTGTGTCGTTGTGGCGCGGGTGAAGTCGGTTTCCAGATCTCTCAGCGCGCGGTCATATTGGACGTCCTGCACTTTCCGAACGCTCTCCCGAGATAGGTCGGCGCCGAACAAGTAGGCGTCGCGCGTCAAACCGCCGGCCGCCTGCACTGCTTCGCTAAGCGTGCTCGAGGGCGGAAGAACGTAATCGCCCGGCCTTGCGACCTCGCCCTCCACGCGGATGCGCTTGTATTGCTTCGCCTGAGGCAGGACGGAGGAGACGCTGTTGAACGCCCTTAGTACGTCGCCGTTGCCGACGAGCAGGCCGCTGTCCTGTGGCAATGCAAGTTGCACCACGCGTCGGTCATTGCGTTCGCTGAGGCGCTCAATCGCAATACGGCTGGTGTCAGCCACAGTCGACAACCCACCTGCGTAGCCGATCGCGTCATTGACGCTCTCGCCGCCCTTGAGCTCGATGACCGCCGGCCGATTCATGCTGCCGATCAGCGCAACTTGCGGGCCGATCGGCGCAACGTAAAGCACGTCGTCTGCTTGCAGCGGCAGGTCGCCCTTCTTGTCGCCGCGAACGAGCAGGTCGTAGAGGTCGAAGCGTCCAACGACTTGGCCGTTCCGGCGCAGCTCGATCTGGCGGAAGCTGCCTGCCGCCGACGGTCCGCCCGACTGCACCAGCCCGGTCATGACGGTGGACAGGCTGCTGACGCTGTAAGCGCCCGGCCGCGCGACGAAGCCGGTCACGTAGTAGCGAATGCTCCGCAACCGGCCCAGCGTCGCGCTGAGCTGGAAGTTCTTGAACACCTGCCCAACGCGCTGCGTCAGCAGGGCGTTAAGGTCCGCACTGCGAACGCCAGCCACGACGACGGGTCCGACGCGAGGAATGACGATGCGGCCAGAGCGGTCGACGGTCAGCCGCAGGTCGGCATCAAGCGAGCCCCACAGCGTGAGCTGCACTTCATCACCCAAGCCCACCACGTAGTCAGGTGGCACCTGCCGGTTTGCATCAATCGCTGTGAGACCGCGATTGGGCAGCATCAGGTCACTGCCCAGGCGCTGCACGGGCGTCCCGGCAAGGGCGCTGGCGTAGGTCTCGAACTCACTGGGTAGGGCGGGCCTGGCAGCTGGCGTCGCAGGCTCGTCCACGACCGGTTCGTCGGCGACGGTGCTGATCCTCGGGCGGCTCGTGCCTAGCCTGAGCGGCCCCTGGACGGTGGCGTTTTGGTTGTCGGCCTCAGTCGTCTGGGCGGTGGCGACCGTTGTTGACAAACAGACAACCAGCACGGTCAGCGAGCCTGGGAGAGACGGCAGGCGCAAAAAAGTCCTCGACGAGTTGATCATTGAAAGGCGTCCGAATCGACGCGATACCTGCTGAAGTGGTCGCGGATTCTAGAGGCCTCAAAACGGGGCGATCACCAGAGACCCCTCATTACACTTCGCCTCAATGCTTTATCTCCTGGTCTCATTCTTCGTGGCGGCAGCCGTGACCTTGCTGGTCGTCCACTCGTCCCGCAGCCATGCGCATCTGTCGGCTGATACCGACCTCTCCGGCCCGCAGAAGTTCCACGCCGCGCCCGTTCCGCGCATCGGTGGCATGGGAATGTTCACCGGCCTGATGTGCTGTGTGGGTGTCGCCGCTTTCGCCAAACACGCGGATTGGCAGCTCGGCGCCTTGCTCTTGCTCTGCGGCTTGCCGGCGTTCTTGGCTGGCCTGATCGAGGATCTGACCAAACGCGTCTCGCCGGCCAAGCGGCTGCTGGCAACGACCGTATCCGCAGCCCTTGGCATATGGCTCTTGAGCGCCGCCATAACGAGGACCGACATCCCTGGTCTTGACTGGATGGTGTCCTTCGCCCTGGGCGCATGGATCACCACCATTCTTACGGTCGCCGGGGTGGCCAACTCCGTCAACATCATTGACGGCTTTAACGGCTTGTCGTCCATGTGTGTCAGCCTGATGCTGCTCGTTTTCGCCTACGTGGCATACCAAGTCGGCGACATCCCATTGGCGCTGTGGGCCTTGGCCGGCGTGGGCGCAGCCCTGGGCTTTTTTGTCTGGAACTTCCCTTCCGGGCTGATCTTCCTCGGCGACGGCGGCGCCTACTTCCTGGGCTTTTATCTCGCCGAGATCGGAATCCTGCTGACCGCACGCAACGTCGAGGTCTCGCCGCTGTTCCCTCTGATGGTCTGCATCTACCCCGTGTTCGAGACGCTGTTCTCGATGTATCGCCGCAAGGTCATCCGCGCCGTGCCGACGGGGCTGCCCGACGGCATCCATCTGCATTCGCTGATCTACCGCCGCCTGATGCGCTGGGCCATCGGCGCCCGCGACGCCCGTGCCATGACGCGTCGAAACTCCATGACCGCACCCTACCTATGGATGCTCTGCGTGAGTTCCCTGGTGCCCGCGCTCATGTTCTGGGATTCCACCCCGCTGATCGCCGCCTGCATGCTGCTTTTCGGCGTCACTTATGTCGCTCTCTACCGCCGCATCGTCCGCTTCAAGACCCCCAAATGGCTGGTTGTGAACCGCTGAAACACGCAAAAGAGGCTTGCCGGCGATAATCGGCGGCTATGAGCGAAAACGTCCCTCTGCCCGAGTCGCATGCTTCTCCGGACATCGAAACCGCCCCACCGGCCCGTTTCGACACCCTCCCCCTCGACCCCAAGCTTCTTCGCGCTGTCGCCGATTCCGGCTATCTGACGATGACGCCCATCCAGGCCAAGGCGATTCCCATCGTGTTGGCCGGCAAGGACGTCATGGGTGCCGCGCAGACCGGCACCGGCAAGACCGCTGCCTTCTCCATCCCGCTGCTGCAGCGCATGCTCAAGCACGAGAACCCGAGCGTGTCGCCGGCCCGCCACCCGGTTCGTGCCCTGGTGCTTGCGCCCACGCGAGAGCTGGCGGACCAGGTCGCCGAGAACGTCAAGAAGTACGCCAAGCACACCAATCTGCGCTCGGTCGTCGTCTTCGGTGGCATCGACATGAAGCCGCAGACGGCTGCACTGAAAGCGGGTGTCGAGGTGCTGATCGCCACGCCCGGCCGCCTGCTCGATCACATCGAAGCCAAGAACTGCGTGCTGAACCAGGTCGAGTACGTCGTGCTCGACGAGGCCGACCGCATGCTGGACATTGGCTTCCTGCCGGACCTGCAGCGCATCCTCAGCTACCTGCCCAAGACGCGCCAGACGCTGCTGTTCTCGGCGACGTTCTCGCCCGAGATCAAGCGCCTGGCGCAGAGCTATCTGCAGGACCCCATCCTCGTCGAGACGGCCCGGCCCAACCAGACCGCGACCAACGTCGAGCAGCGCTTTATCGCCGTCACGGACGACGACAAGCGGGCGGTGGTGAAGCAGATCCTGAAGGATCGCTCGCTCTCGCAGGCCATCATTTTCGTGAACTCCAAGCTGGGTGCGGCCCGCCTCGCCCGCACGTTTGAGCGCGACGGCCTGCGCACATCGGCTTTGCACGGCGATAAGTCGCAGGACGAGCGGCTGAAGTCGCTCGACGCCTTCAAGCGCGGTGATGTCGATCTGCTGGTGGCGACCGACGTGGCCGCGCGTGGTCTGGACATTGCCGACCTGCCGGCCGTCTTCAACTTCGACGTGCCTTTCAACGCCGAGGATTACGTGCACCGCATCGGCCGCACGGGCCGCGCCGGGGCATCGGGTCTCGCCGTGACGCTGGTGACCAAGTCGGATGCCCGCCTGGTGGCGGACATCGAGAAGCTGATCAAGCGCAAGATCGAGCTCGACCCCTTCGAGCTCGAAGGTGAAAAGCCGCGCTTCGAGCGTCGCCCGCGCGAGGATTTGCCGGAGCGTGTGGAGCGCCCTGAACGAGCCGAGCGTGCTGAGCGTCCGGATCGCCCCGCTCGCACGACCAGCCCGGCCCTGCGCACGCCGGCGCCGTCGGCCGACCCCTTCTTCAACAAGCCCTACGAGTCGAGTTCGCGCGACGAGCCGCCGGCCTGGGAGAAGGCCAAGGGCGCTTCACCGGTCAAGGGCTTGTCCAGCTACATCAAGCCCAAGAAGCAGGTGGCGGCGCTGTTCGGCGCCAAGAAGCCGGAGCCGGCGGAGTCTTAAGCCCCTGCATCAAGCCAGCAGCGAGAAGACCGCAGGGATGCGGTCGGACAGCTTCGTGCGATTGATGCGCCAGTCGGCCACCGTGGCGGTCTGTGTCCAGCCGCCGGGCAGCGTCAGGCCGACGCTGATCGACAGCCGCGTGGCGGGTTTCAGCGCGGCCAGCAAGGCCTGGTTCAGCGTCTCGTTGCGGTAGGGCGTCTCGATCAGCAATTGCGTCTGCTGCGCCTTGGCCGACAGCGCCTCCAGTTCACGGATGCGTGCCGTGCGCGCGTTGGCGTCCACCGGCAGATAGCCGACGAAGGCGAAGCTCTGGCCGTTCAGGCCGCTGGCCGCGAGCGCCAGCAGCAGGGAGCTGGGCCCCGCCAGCGCCACCACCTCGATGCCCGCCTCGTGGGCCAGGGCCACCAGGCGCGCGCCGGGATCGGCCACGGCCGGCAGGCCCGCCTCGGAGATCAGGCCGAGGTTATGCCCGGCTTGGATTGGGTCCAGCAGCGCAAGCCAGGCTGCCGCGTCGTCGCCGCCGCCCCGGCCACCCTTGGGTGGGCGCGGCAGTTCGGTGATCTGCATGGCCTGCAGCGGCTGCACCAGCGGGGCGACGGCGTCGACACGCTTGAGCAGCGAGCGCGTCGTCTTCGCGTTCTCGGCCGCCCAGTGCGTCAGTCGCGCCGCCGTCTCGATGACGCGCTGCGGCAGCACCTCGCGCAGGTCAAGCGAATCGTCCACGCCGAAGTCCAGCGTGTTGGGCATCAGGATCAGTTTTCCAAGGGTCATGCGAGAGGCTCCAGGCCGGCGCGGCGCAGCAGGGCGCAGGTGCGAATCAAGGGCAGGCCGATCAGTGCGGTCGGGTCGTCGGATTCGACAGCGTCCAGCAGCGCAATGCCCAGGCTCTCGACCTTGGCGCTGCCGGCGCAGTCATAGGGTTGGTCGGCGCGCAGATAGGCCTCGATGGCGGCGTCGCTCAGCTCGCGCACACGCACGCGGACCTCGGCGCGCTCGATGGCGGCCAGGCCCGGCGCGACGATGGCCACGGCGGTCTGGAAGACGACCTCGCGGCCGCTCATGCGGCGCAGCTGGGCGACTGCGGCCTCGTGCGTGCCCGGCTTGCCGATGGCGTCGCCGGCCAGGTCGGCCACCTGGTCAGAACCGATGACGATAGCGCCGGGGAAGCGCGCGGCCACGACGCGCGCCTTGGCCAGCGCCAGTCGCTCGGCCAGCGCGGCGGGGGCTTCGCCGGGCAAGGCAGTCTCGTCGACCTCCGGCGCCACGGCCTCGAAGGGCAGGCGCAGGCGGGAAAGCAATTCCTGGCGGTAGCGTGACGTCGAAGCAAGGATCAGCTGAGGCATGGATCATTCTCGCCCGCCTAAACTTCGGACCATGAAACCGCGCGCCTTTGTTCCCGAGAAGCTCGACCTCGCTGCCTTCATCCACGATGGCGCGAGCCTGCAGGGCGACTGGCCGGCCGCTTCGCTGGAGCGCCTGGCCGATTCCGCCGCGCCTGACGCGCCCGCGCAGGGCTGGCCGGCACTGCACTGGCGTCTGCTGGGCGAGACCCGCCAGGCCAAGGGCGGCAAGGTCCAGAGCTGGCTGCGGGTGACGGCACAGGTCAAGGTCGCGCTGACCTGCCAGCGCTGCCTGAAGCCCGTTGAGGAGCATGTCGATATCGACCGCTGGATCCGCTTCGTCGACACTGAAGCTGAAGCCGCGGCGCTGGACGCCGACAGCGACGACGACGTGCTGGCCTTGCCGCGCCACCTGGACGCCCGCGAGCTCATCGAGGACGAAGTGTTGCTGGCCCTGCCGCTGGTGCCGCGCCACGAGGTCTGCCCCGAGCCGCTGACCCACGTGGATGACGCCGACGAGCCGGCCGCCGAAGACGGGGAGGGCGAGCGCCCCAATCCCTTCGCCGCACTCGCGGCGCTCAAGCGCGGCGGCAGCGCCTGAGGCCATGAGCCGGCTCGCCCTGCCGGACGTTTTAACCAGCCTGGCTTGGCGAGCAACGCATTCGCTGCTACACTCGTGGGCTTTTCTGCGGCCTGGGGCTCGAGCTGTGTTCCCGCTTGAGACTTTTCCAGGGGTCGCAAACCCAAACCCCGCAGATTTCGGAGAATTTCATGGCTGTTCAGCAAAACAAGAAGTCGCCTTCCAAGCGCGGCATGCACCGTTCGCACAATGCCCTGGTCACGCCGGGCACGGGCATCGAGCCGACGACGGGCGAAGTGCACCTGCGTCACCACATCAGCCCCACCGGTTTCTACCGTGGTCGCAAGGTGCTGAAGAGCAAGGCCGACGCGGCCTGAGCTTGAACAGGCCTCCCAGAGGCCTGCGGTCCCGCGCCGCCCCAGTTGCGGTGCACACCACTGAATCTGCCGACCCGGCCTGCGCCACGCGCAGCGCCGGGTTTGGTCTTTTCTGAACTGCATTTGCCTCGATGACCCACGCGACCCTGCCTGATCCCGTTCGCCTTGCCGTCGATTGCATGGGCGGCGACCACGGCCCTTCGGTCACGCTGCCGGCCTGCCGCGCCTTCCTCGATAAGCATCCCGGCGCGGAGCTCATCCTCGTCGGCAAACCCGAGGAACTGACCGCTGCCGCCGCCTGGCCACGCTGCCAAATCGTGGCGGCCAGCGAAGTCATCACGATGGACGATCCGGTCGAGGTGGCTTTGCGCCGCAAGCGCGATTCGTCCATGCGCATCGCCATCCAGCAGCTCAAGGCCGACCGTGACGGCCACCCGGCCCAGGCCCACGCCTGCGTGTCCGCGGGCAACACCGGCGCGCTGATGGCCGTGGCCCGCTACCTGCTGAAGACGCTGGACGGCATCGACCGCCCCGCGATTGCCACCGTCGTGCCCAATCAGCGCGGCCGCTTCACGACGGTGTTGGACCTCGGCGCCAATGTCGACTGCACGGCCGAGCACCTGCTGCAGTTCGCCGTCATGGGTAGCGCGTTGGTGTCGGCTGTCGAAGGCATCGAGGAGCCCAGCGTCGGCCTGCTCAACATCGGCGAGGAAGCCATCAAGGGCAGCGAGACCATCAAGCAGGCCGGCGAACTGCTGCGCGCAGCCGGTGCGGCCGGCCAGCTGAACTTCTTCGGCAATGTCGAGGGCAACGACATCTACAAGGGCACGACGGACCTCGTGGTCTGCGACGGCTTCGTCGGCAACGTCATGCTCAAGACCTCCGAGGGCCTGGCCACCATGATCGGCGCCTTCATCAAGGAAGAGTTCAGCCGCAACCTGCTGACCAAGCTGGTCGCGCTGCTGGCGCTGCCCATCCTGAAGGCCTTCAAGGCCCGCGTCGACCATCGCCGCTTCAACGGCGCAGCGCTGCTGGGCCTGCGCGGCCTGGTCTTTAAAAGCCATGGCTCGGCCGATGCCTTCGCCTTCGAGCAGGCTTTGGCGCGCGCTTATGATGCCGCCCGCAACCGGCTGCTGGACCGGGTACACGACCGCATCGTCGCCACGCTGCAGGCGAAGGCGACAGATGCTGGAGACAAGGCGGCGCCTGCCGCCCAGGCCGCATGAGCCCATCTGGACACACCTCACCCCGCTATTCGCGCATCCTCGGCACCGGCAGTTATCTGCCTGCTGACCGGGTCACCAACCAGGCCCTGGCCGAGCGCCTCGCCGCGGACGGTGTCGAGACCTCGGACGACTGGATCGTTGAGCGCACCGGCATCCGCGCCCGCCACTTTGCGAAAGCCGACCAGGGCGCCAGCGACCTGGCTTTCCCCGCTGCACTGGGCGCGCTGGAAGCCGCCGGCATCAAAGCCGAGGAGTTGGACCTCATCATCGTTGCGACGTCCACGCCCGACATGGTCTTCCCGTCCAGCGCGTGCCTGCTGCAGAAGAAGCTCGGCGTGTTCGGCTGCGCGGCCTTCGACGTGCAAGCCGTTTGCTCGGGCTTCATCTACGCGCTCAGCGTGGCCGACTCGATGATCAAGAGCGGCGGTGCAACCAAGGCCCTCGTCGTCGGCGCCGAGGTGTTCTCGCGCATCCTCGACTTCAAGGACCGCACGACCTGCGTGCTGTTCGGCGACGGCGCCGGTGCCGTCGTGCTGGGTGCCAGCGACGAGCCGGGCATCCTCGCCACCGAACTGCATGCCGACGCGCGCCATTCCGACATCCTCTGCACGCCTGGCACCGTCTCCGGCGGCCAGGTGATGGGCTCGCCCTTGCTGAGGATGGATGGCCAGGCCGTCTTCAAGCTCGCCGTCGGCTTGCTGGAGAAGGTGGCCCGTTCGGTGCTCGACAAGGCCGGCATGACGGATGCAGACATCGACTGGCTGATCCCCCACCAAGCCAACATCCGCATCATGCAGGGCACGGCCAAGAAGCTTCGCATGTCGATGGACAAGCTCATCGTCACCGTCGACGAGCATGGCAACACGTCGGCCGCCTCCGTGCCGCTGGCGCTGGATGTCGCGGTGCGCAGCGGCCGCATCCAGCGTGGCGACACCGTGATGCTGGAAGGCGTTGGCGGTGGCTTCACCTGGGGCGCCGCCCTTTTGAAATACTGATCCCAATATCAATGACCGCACCTTTTGCAGTTGTTTTCCCCGGCCAGGGTTCGCAGGCCGTCGGCATGCTCGACGCCTGGGGCGACCATCCTGAAGTCCGACTGACGCTCGAAGAAGCCTCCGCCGCCCTCGGCGAGGACATCGCCGCGCTGATCCACGCCGGTCCCAAGGACCAACTGGACCTGACCACCAACACCCAGCCCGTCATGCTGACGGCCGGCATCGCCTGCTGGCGCGCCTTCGTCGCTGAAACCGGTGCGGTGCCCGTGGCCGCCGCTGGCCATTCGCTGGGCGAGTACACGGCCCTGGTCGCCGCTGGCGCACTGAGCCTGGCCGATGCGCTGCCGCTGGTGCGCTTTCGCGCCCAGGCCATGCAGGAAGCGGTGCCCGTGGGTGTCGGTGCGATGTACGCCATCCTGGGCCTGGAAGGCGAGGCGGTGCGCGCGGGTTGCGCGCAGGCCGCCGCCGAGACGGGCGAGGCCATCGAGGCCGTCAACTTCAACGATCCCAAGCAGACCGTGATCGCTGGCAGCAAGGCCGGCGCCGAGAAGGCCGCCGACATCCTGAAGGCCGCAGGCGCCAAGCGCGCGCTGCCGCTGCCGGTTTCGGCGCCTTTCCACTCCAGCCTGATGAAGCCGGCCGCCGAGCGGCTGAAGGAGAAGCTGGCAACGGTGCAGTTCCTGCCGGCCGCCTTCCCCGTCATCAACAACATCGACGTGGCCATCACCGCCAACGTCGACGCGCTGCGCGACGCCCTCTACCGCCAGGCCTTTGGGCCTGTGCGCTGGGTAGAGGTCGTGCAGGCACTGAAGGCCCGCGGTGTGAACCACCTCATCGAAGCCGGTCCCGGCAAGGTGCTGAGCGGCATGGCCAAGCGCATCGACGCCGAGTTGCAGGCCGCCTGCGTCTTCGACCCCGCCTCGCTGGCCGAGGCCCGTTCGCTGCTGGGAGGGGGCTGAGATGACTGAATCCGCATCCAAGGGCGTCGCCCTCGTTACCGGCGCTAGCCGCGGCATCGGCCGTGCGATTGCGCTTGCGCTCGCCAACGAAGGCTGGCGCGTCATCGGCACCGCGACGACCGAGTCCGGCGCGGCCGGCATCACCGAGGCTCTTGGCCCCCACGGCGGCCGTGGCATCGCGTTGAACGTGACCGACGCCGCCGCCAGCCAGGCCGCCGTCGACGACATCGTCGCCAGGGAAGGCGGCCTGCACGTCCTCGTCAACAACGCCGGCATCACGCGTGACACGCTGTCCATGCGCATGAAGGATGACGACTGGGACGCCGTGCTGGACACGAATCTCAAGGCCGTCTTTCGCCTCGCCCGCGCGGTGACCAAGCCGATGATGAAGCAGCGCTCCGGCCGCATCATCAACATCACCTCAGTCGTCGGCGCCTCCGGCAATGCCGGCCAAGCCAACTACGCGGCGGCCAAGGCCGGCGTGGCGGGCCTGACCCGCTCGCTGGCCCGCGAACTCGGCAGCCGCGGCATCACCGTCAACTGTGTCGCGCCGGGCTTCATCGCCACCGACATGACCGAGGTGCTGCCCGAGGTCCAGAAGGCCGCGCTGCTGTCCCAGATCCCGCTGGGCCGCCTCGGCGCGCCCGAGGAAATCGCCGCAGCGGTCGTCTTCCTGGCGTCACCTGGGGGTGCTTACATCACCGGGTCCGAGCTGCACGTCAACGGCGGCATGTACATGGCCTGAGGGCCTGCATAAGCTGCCGCAAATTTCTGCCTGCCCCCCGACTTAGGGGTGCAACTCTAGAGCCCTTAGAATGCTGGGCTGTTTTCTGCAAACCCCTCCTGGAGGAGTGTCATGAGCGATATCGAAGCACGAGTCAAGAAAATCATCGCCGAGCAACTCGGCGTGGCGGAAGCCGACGTCACCAACGAGAAGGCTTTCGTTGCCGACCTGGGCGCCGATTCTCTGGACACCGTGGAACTGGTGATGGCCCTCGAAGACGAGTTCGGCATCGAAATCCCCGACGAAGAAGCCGAGAAGATCACCACCGTGCAGCTGGCGATCGACTACGCCGTCAAGCACCAGAAGGCCTGAGCGCCTTTTCGGCCTCAGTCCCTTCTCTCGCAACTCTCTGATCCGTACCGCATGAGCCGTCGCCGTGTTGTCGTCACCGGTCTTGGCTTGATCAGTCCTGTCGGCAACTCTGTTGCCGAGGGCTGGGCCAATATCCTCGCCGGGCGTTCCGGTATAGCCACCGTCACCCGTTTTGATGCCAGCAACCTGGCATGTCACTTCGCGGGTGAGGTCAAGGGCTTCAACATCGAGGAGTACATCCCCGCCAAGGAAGCCCGGCACATGGATGGCTTCATCCACTACGGGCTGGCGGCGGCCTTCCAGGCGGTCCGCGACTCCGGCATTCCCACCGGAGATCAGCTCACCGAAGAGCAGGCCGAGCGCATCGGCGTGCTCGTGGGTTCCGGCATCGGCGGCCTGCCGCTGATCGAGGAAACCAAGACCGAGCTGATGAACCGCGGCCCGCGCCGCATCTCGCCGTTCTTCATCCCGGCCTCGATCATCAACATGATCTCGGGCCACGTCTCCATCAACTTCGGCTTCCAGGGACCCAACCTGGCGATCGTGACGGCCTGCACGACGGGCCTGCACGCGATCGGTGAAGCCGGCCGCCTCATCGAGTACGGCGATGCTGACGTGATGATTGCGGGCGGTGCCGAAGGTGCGGTGTCGCCGCTGGGCATCGGCGGCTTCGCGGCCGCAAGAGCCCTCTCGACCCGCAACGACGATCCCGCGACCGCGTCCCGCCCCTGGGACAAGGACCGTGACGGTTTCGTGCTGGGCGAGGGGGCTGGCGTGCTGGTCCTCGAAGAGTACGAACACGCCAAGAAGCGCGGCGCCAAGATCTATTGCGAGCTGGTCGGCTTCGGCATGGGCGCGGACGCGTACCACATGACCGCACCCAACGTTGACGGCCCCAAGCGCTCCATGCGCGCGGCGCTGCGCAACGCCGGGCTGAACCCCGACCAGATCCAGTACATGAACGCCCACGGCACGTCCACGCCGCTCGGCGACGTGAACGAGACCAACGCGATCAAGCTGGCCTTTGGTGATCATGCCAAGAACATGGTCATCAGCTCGACCAAGTCCATGACCGGCCACCTGCTGGGCGGCGCGGGCGGTATCGAGTCGGTGTTTACCGCGCTGTCCATCCGCGACCAGGTCGCCCCGCCGACGATCAACATCTTCAACCAGGACCCCGAGTGCGACCTGGACTACTGCGCCAACGAGGCGCGGCCCATGAAGATCGACATCGCCGCGAAGAACAACTTCGGCTTCGGCGGCACCAACGGCACGCTGATCTTCAAGCGGGTCTAGGCCCGCCCGGAGATGCGCCGCACGCCGCCCGTCGTCGTGCAGTTGCTGCCCCAGCCTGCCGTGCAGGCCGTCGTGGCGTTGATTGCCGGGCTGGCTTCGAGCGGCGTGTCTGCCTGGGCCATCAGCCATCACTCGTCGGTCTGGCCGGGATTGCTGGCCGTGCCTCTCGCCGTTCTCTACGCCTGGCGTGCCGCTGCCGTGTTGCCGCGCCGCTTGCGCTGGGATGGCCAGGCCTGGTGGCTGGCCGACGCTGATCGCGATGAAGAAACCGCCGTCCAACTCGCCGTGCTGATCGACCTCGATGCCTGGCTGTTGCTGCGTGCCAGCCCCGGCCCACGCTGGCTGCCGCTGGCGCGCAGCCAGCAGGCCCCGCACTGGACGGCGTTGCGCGCCACGCTGTTCGCGGCGCCGCAGGTGCGCCCATGAACGCCCAGGGCCCCGACGCCGACGCGCTGCTGGTGCGCGAGGCCCAGGCCGGCAGCCGCGCCGCCTTCGACATGTTGGTGCTGAAGTACCAGCGTCGTGTCGAGCGCCTGCTGTCGCGCAGCGTGCGCGATCCTGCCGATGTGGCCGACCTCTGCCAGGAGACCTTCCTGGCCGCCTACCGTGCGCTGCCGGCGTTTCGCGGCGACAGCGCCTTCTACACCTGGGTCTACCGCATCGCCATCAACGCTGCACAGCGTCACCGTGCGCGCCAGCGGCCCGTCGAGTCTCTTGACGACGACGAGGGAACTTTCGGCACCGACGCGCATCCAACCGACGATGCGACCCCCGAAACCCTGCTCGCCAGCCGCCAGTTGGCACATGGGCTCAACGAGGCGGTCGAAGGCCTGGCCGAGGATCAACGCCGGGCGTTGCTGCTGCGAGAGGTGGATGGCTTGAGCTACGACGAGATTGCCGACCTGATGGACTGCCCGCCGGGCACGGTGCGTTCGCGCATCTTCCGAGCCCGGGAGGCGCTGGCAGTGCGGCTGCGACCGCTGCTGAGCGGGGGAGGGTGGCGATGACCGTCGATTCACTGAACGAGGCGTTGTCCGCCGTGATGGATGGCCGCGCGACGCCCGCCGAGTGGGCGCGCGTGAACGCCGCCTGGGCGGCAGACCCGGCGCTGCGCGAGCGCTGGGCGCTGTGGCACGCGGCCGGCGACGGCCTGCGCTCTGCCGAACTGCCCGCGCTGCACCGTGAACCCCAGGTGCTGCTGGACGCGTTGCATGCGCACATGCCCGCGCCCGTCGTTTCGCACCCGCGCCGTCGCGACTGGTTCGCGCCATTCGCCGTTGCTGCCGGTTTCGTCGCCGTGGCCATCGGCCTGGGGGCGCTGCGAACGCCCTCGTCGCCGGATGGCCTGGTCGCCGCTGCACCATTCACAACACCGCGCGCGCAGGGGCTTACGGGCATGAGCTTTGCCCAGACCGCCGCAGGCCGTACGCTGCCATCCTGGGGCGGTGTGCGCGACACCGGCTCGGTCGGCGATGCGCCGCCGGAGATCGTCGATTGGGGCCTTGCCCTGCCCGAGCAGGCGGCGTCCCGTCCTCTACCCTGAAACGCTCAACCACCCGCTGCCCGTTGAACCTGGAACTTTCTATGCACGCTGAGAACCGCCTCCCCATCGCGCGCAAGCGCCTGCTGCTGTCTGGCACCGCGTTGGCCCTTGCGCTCGCCCTTGGCCAAGCGCCGGCCGCGGCCCAGGACCGCGAGCTGCCGGACTTCAGCGAACTGGTGGAGCGCGTCGGCCCGGCGGTCGTCAACATCCGCACGGCCGAGAAGTTCAAGGTGCCCGAAGGCCAGGCGGAGATGAACGAGCAGATGCAAGAGTTCTTCCGCCGCTTCGGCATCCCCGTGCCCAACCAGCGCCGTGGCGCGCCGCGCGGCGGCGGCACGCCGGACGACGACGGCCCGATGCGCCGCGGCGTCGGCTCCGGCTTCATCCTCAGCGCCGACGGCTATGTGCTGACCAACGCCCACGTCGTGCAGGGTGCCGACGAGGTCATCGTCACGCTGACCGACAAGCGCGAACTCAAGGCCAAGCTCATCGGTGCCGACCAACGCTCCGACGTCGCCGTCGTCAAGATCGAGGCCACCGGCCTGCCGTTCGTCAAGGTTGGCGACAGCAACAAGGCCAAGGTGGGCGAGTGGGTCATGGCCATCGGCTCGCCCTTCGGCCTGGAGAACACCGTCACGGCCGGCATCATCAGCGCCAAGCAGCGCGATACCGGCGACCTGCTGCCGCTGATCCAGACCGATGTGGCCATCAACCCCGGCAATTCCGGCGGCCCGCTCGTCAACATGCGCGGCGAGGTCATCGGCATCAACTCGCAGATCTACAGCCAGAACGGCGGCTACATGGGCATCTCGTTCGCGATTCCCATCGCCGACGCCGTCCGCGTGGCCGACGAGCTGCGCGCCGGTGGCCGCGTCGTGCGCGGCTACCTGGGCGTGCTGCCTGACGACATCACCAAGGAGATCGCCGAGGCCATCGGTCTGGGCAAGCCACAGGGCGCCGTGATCCGTTCCGTCGTGGCCGGTAGCCCGGCCGAGAAGGCGGGCGTCGAAGGCGGCGATGTCGTCACCAAGGTCGACGGCAAGACCGTGGACAAGGCGGCCGACCTCCGTCGCTTGGTGGCCAACGTCAAGCCCGGCGCCAAGACGACGCTGACGGTGTTCCGCCGCGGCGCGACCAAGGAGATCGTCGTCACCATCGGCGAAGACGAGCGCAGCAAGAAGCCGGGCAGCGAAAGCACCGAGGCCAGCAAGGAGCCGGCGCCCGCCACCGGCCCGAGCGCGGCGCTGGGACTGAAGGTGTCCGACCTGACCGACGCTCAGCGCAAGGAGCTCAAGCTCAAGTCCGGTGTCAAGGTGGACGGCGCCACCGGCGCCGCCGCCCGTGCCGGCCTGCGTGAGGGGGACTTCATCCTGTCGATCGACAACGTCGAGGTGAACTCGGTCAAGGCCTTGCAGGCGCAACTGGCCAAGGCGGACAAGGCCAAGTCCATGAACCTCGTCGTGCGCCGTGACGACGTCACCAACTTCGTGCTGCTGAAGCCTGTCCCCTGATTCGGCGTGGATAACAGCGCCAGCCGCTCGGGCTTTCCGCGATGCGGCAAGGCGAGACGGTTGGCGGTCAAAGGTTGTCCACCGTTTCTGGAAGTTGGCGCCGGCTAACTTTTTCGCGGCAGGCGGGATTGTTCGCGCTGGCCGCTAAAATGCGCCGTTGACGCCGCCTGAAAGCGGTGTCTGGCAATGCAATCGTGGGCTGCTGGCAACGCTTGGATTTGATCCACAGGCCATCCACAAGAACTTGTGGATAACCTGTGGTTAAAAATCCTTGTTGGCGGCCTGCAACGGGCGGAAAACCAATGCTGGTGCGGCTTGTCGGCCGACCCTTTTGGCTACAATGAAGTCCCAACAAGCAGTTGCCAAACCTTTGTTGGAAGGCACGTCGCCTCTTCGACGTGCCTTTTTTTTAGCTTCAGCACGGCGCTTTGCGCCTTCACATCGCTTCGCGATATGAGCTTGCGCTGCAAGGGCTCCCGCCCTTGTGTCCTGCTTGCAGCAGCGCAGAACAAGACTCCATGAACCACATCCGCAACTTCTCCATCATTGCCCACATCGACCACGGCAAGAGCACGTTGGCCGACCGCATCATTCAACGCTGCGGGGGCTTGAGTGACCGGGAAATGGAAGCGCAGGTGCTGGACTCGATGGACATCGAGCGCGAGCGCGGCATCACGATCAAGGCGCAGACCGCCGCACTCCAGTACAAGGCCAAGGACGGCCAGATCTACAACCTGAACCTGATCGACACGCCGGGCCATGTGGACTTCTCTTATGAAGTCAGCCGCTCGCTGTCGGCCTGCGAAGGCGCGCTGCTCGTCGTCGACGCCTCGCAAGGCGTGGAAGCGCAGACGGTGGCCAACTGCTACACGGCGCTGGACCTCGGCGTGACGGTGGTGCCGGTGCTCAACAAGATGGACCTGCCGAACGCAGACCCGGAAAACGCGCGCGCGGAGATCGAGGACGTGATCGGCATCGACGCCGATGACGCCATCCCCTGCAGCGCCAAGACCGGCATGGGCATCGACGAGATCATCGAGGCGGTGATCGCCCGCATGCCGCCGCCCAACGGCGTGGTCGAGGCGCCGCTGCGGGCGATGATCATCGACAGCTGGTTCGACAACTATGTCGGCGTGGTGATGCTGGTGCGCGTGGTCGACGGCACGCTCAAGAAGGGAGAGCGCATCCGCATGATGGCCTCCAACGCTGTCTATCCGGCCGACAACCTGGGCGTTTTCTCGCCCAAGTCGGAACCGCGCCTGGAACTCAATGCCGGTGAGGTGGGCTTCATCATCGCGGGCATCAAGGAGTTGCAGGCCGCCAAGGTCGGCGACACCATCACGCTGGAAAAGAAGCTGCCCAACAACCTGGGCCCCGCCGAAGAGGCGCTGCCGGGCTTCAAGGAAATCCAGCCGCAGGTGTTTGCGGGCCTGTACCCGACCGAGGCCAGCGAGTACGACCAGCTGCGCGACGCGCTGGAGAAGCTCAAGCTCAACGACTCCTCATTGCGCTACGAGCCCGAGGTGTCGCAGGCGCTGGGCTTCGGCTTTCGCTGCGGCTTCCTCGGCCTGCTGCATATGGAGATCGTGCAGGAGCGCCTGGAGCGCGAGTTCGACCAGGACCTGATCACCACCGCCCCCAGCGTGGTCTACGAAGTGGTGCAGGGCGACGGCTCGGTGATCCTGGTCGAGAACCCGAGCAAGATGCCCGAGGTCGGCCAGATCCAGGAGATCCGCGAGCCCATCGTCACCGTGCACCTCTACATGCCGCAGGACTATGTCGGCCCGGTCATGACGCTGGCCAACCAGAAGCGCGGCAACCAGCTGAACATGTCCTATCACGGCAAGCAGGTCATGCTGACCTACGAGATGCCGCTGGCGGAGATCGTGCTGGACTTCTTCGACAAGCTCAAGAGCGTGTCGCGCGGCTACGCGTCGATGGACTACGAGTTCAAGGAGTACCGCGCGTCCGATGTGGTGAAGGTCGACATCCTGATCAACGGCGACCGTGTCGACGCGCTGTCCATCATCGTGCACCGCGTGCAGAGCCAGTTCCGTGGCCGCGGTGTGGCAGCCAAGATGCGCGAACACATCCCGCGGCAGATGTACGACGTGGCCATCCAGGCGGCGATTGGCGGCAACATCATCGCGCGCGAGAACATCAAGGCGCTGCGTAAAAACGTGCTGGCAAAATGCTACGGCGGCGACATCAGCCGCAAGCGCAAGCTGCTTGAAAAACAGAAGGCCGGCAAGAAGCGCATGAAGCAGATCGGTTCTGTCGAAGTGCCGCAAGAAGCCTTCCTTGCCATCCTGCAGGTCGACGACTGACCTGCTCCCCTTCCCCAAGCCTTCCCCCGCCTTGAAAACCTCCCCGATGAGCGCTCTGACCGGTATCTTGTACGCCGCCCTGGTGGCCTATCTTGGCGGCTGGTACGTTGGCCGCTGGACTGGCAATTTCGCGCTGCTGCTGTTCGTGCTGACCTCGGTGACCATGCTGTACTGGCTGGCCGAGCGCTTCTACTTTGCGCCGGCCCGCGGCAAGGCAGCACAGACGCTGATCGACGGTGACGCCAAGCGCCGCGCGGCCCTGGCCACACAGGGCATCAGCCGCGTGGACGGCGACATCGAGCACGCCCGCCAGCAGCTTCTGCAGCAGCCCTGGTGGCTGGACTGGACCGCCGGCCTGTTCCCGGTGATCCTGGTCGTCTTCCTGCTGCGCAGCTTCCTGTTCGAGCCCTTCAAGATCCCGTCGGGCTCCATGGTGCCGACCCTGCTCGTCGGCGACCTCATCCTCGTCAACAAGTTCCACTACGGCGTGCGCCTGCCGGTGCTGAACAAGAAGATCATCGCCAACAACGACGTCAAGCGTGGCGACGTGATGGTGTTTCGCTACCCCGAGGACCCGAGCACCGACTTCATCAAGCGCGTTGCCGCCATCCCTGGCGACGAGGTGAACTACATCAACCAGAAGCTCTACATCAACGGCCAGGCGGCGCCGGTGCAGCCCCAGGGCAACTTCTACGACGACGATGCCCGCGTCTACCGCCAGCGCTTCCTGGAGAAGCTGGGCGAGCGCGAGCATCAGATCCTTGTCCAGCCGGAAGCCCAGCGCTTCTTCCGCCCCGACCGTGCCAACGGCCCCTTCCCGTTCCAGGAAAACTGCCGCTACACCATCGAGGGCGTCACCTGCAAGGTGCCCGCTGGCCACTACTACATGCTGGGTGACAACCGCGACAACTCGCGTGACTCACGGTTCTGGGGGTTCGTGCCGGACGAGAACATCGTCGGCAGGGCCTTCATGGTCTGGATGAATTTCGGTAACCTCAAGCGCATCGGTACTTTCTTCGATTGATGCCCAGATGAGCCGCTTCCGCCGTTCGATGTCGTCTTCCCCCCGCCGCCAGCGTGGCCTGTCCCTGATCGGGCTGCTGTTCTGGGGCGCTATCGCTGCCGTCACGGCCGTCGTCGGGATGAAGGTCTTCCCGACCGTGCTGGAGTACTACACGGTGAAACGGGTCGTCAACCGCATCGCCGCCAGCAATCCCACGACGGTGCCCCAGGTGCGCCAGGAATTCGACAGGTCCACGGCGGTCGAATATTCCATCCAGAGCATCAAGAGCGGCGACCTGGTGGTGAGCAAGGACAGCAACGACAAGGTCGTCATCGAGTTCGGCTGGGACAAGGAGATCGACGTCTTCGGCCCGGTCTACCTGCTGATCAAGTACCGGGGCAAGTCAGGTTGACTGTGTTGCCGCTGGCGCCCCAACGATGAACGCCGCTGCTCTCGACGCCCTGCAACACCGCCTCGGCCACCGCTTCCAGCGGACTGAGCTGCTGGCGCGCGCGC
The DNA here is from genome assembly GCF_054177665.1 of Roseateles sp. P5_E8. Taxonomy (NCBI): domain Bacteria; kingdom Pseudomonadati; phylum Pseudomonadota; class Betaproteobacteria; order Burkholderiales; family Sphaerotilaceae; genus Roseateles; species Roseateles sp. P5_E8. Next base: position 34,377 of record NZ_JBGCUM010000040.1, read on the forward strand.
TGACCCACCGCAGCTATGGCGCCGACCACAACGAGCGCCTTGAATTCCTCGGTGACGCCGTGTTGAGCCTGGCCGTCTCCAGCCTGCTCTACGAGCGCTACGCCGGCTCCGACGAAGGCGACCTGACCCGTGTGCGCGCTCATCTCGTGCGCGAGGACAGCTTGCACAGGCTCGGCCTGGCCCTGGGCCTGCCGGCCGTGCTGAAGATGTCCGATGGCGAAGCCCGCGGCGGCGGCGCGCAGCGGCCGTCCATCCTGGCCGACGCCGTCGAGGCCGTGCTGGGCGCCGCCTACATCGACGCCGGCTACGACGCGGCGCTGTCCATCGTCCGCCGCCTGCTCGCCGAGACCATAGACACCGCCGCCGGCTCCGGCGACTTCGGCAAGGACGCCAAGACCGCGTTGCAGGAATGGCTGCAGGCACGCCGCATCGCCGTGCCAAGGTACCGTATCGTCGCCACGCGCGGCCAGGCGCATGCTCAGACCTTCGAGGTCGAATGCGCCGTGCCGGCCCTGGACGTGGCCGAATTGGGCGAAGGCCGATCACGCCGCACCGCCGAGCAGGAGGCCGCCCGCCGCCTGCTGGACCGCCTGCAAGACAGACACACCGCCTAACAAAGGCCATCCATGACCACCGACGCCGTTCCTCCCGCCGCAGCCCCTGCTGACGGCCCTGCCCAGCGCTGTGGCCTCATCGCCATCGTCGGTCGCCCCAACGTCGGCAAGTCCACGCTGCTGAACGCACTCGTCGGCCAGAAGGTCAGCATCACCTCCGACAAGGCGCAGACGACGCGCCACCGCATCACCGGCGTGCGCACTGTCGAAGAGGCGCAGTTCGTCTTCGTCGACACGCCCGGCTTCCAGACCAAGCACAACGCCGCGCTCAACCGCACGCTGAACCGCACCGTGCATGGCGTGCTGGCCGACGTGGACCTGGTGCTCTTCGTCGTCGAGGCCGGCCGCTTCGGACTGGACGACGCCAAGGTGCTGGGCCTGCTGCCCGAAGACAAGCCGGTCGTGCTGATCGCCAACAAGCTCGACGCCGTGCACCGCCGTGCCGAGCTGGCGCCCTGGCTCAAGGGCATGCAGGAACGCCGCAACTTCACCGAGTTCGTGCCGCTGTCGGCCAAGAAGGAGTCCGACGTCACGCGCCTCTTCAAGATCCTCAAGCCCTATCTGCCGGAGCAGGGCTGGTTCTACGCCGAGGACGCGCTGACCGACCGCAGCGAGAAGTTCCTGGCCAGCGAAATCATCCGCGAGAAGCTCTTCCGCCTGACTGGCGACGAGCTGCCCTACACCTCCACCGTCATCATCGACAAGTGGGAAGAGGAGGGCGAGCTGCGCCGCATCAGCGCCAGCATCGTCGTCGAGCGCGACGCCCACAAGGGCATGATCATCGGCCAGGGCGGCGAGCGCCTGAAGCGCATCGGCTCCGAGTCGCGCCAGGAGCTGGAGCACCTGATGGACGGCCGCGTCTTCCTGGAGCTGTGGGTCAAGGTGCGCTCGGGCTGGGCGGACACGGAAGAGCATCTGCGGTCCTACGGCTACGAATGACGCAATGCGGCTGACGCGCCCACCGGCGGTCCAGCAGGCCTACGTGCTGCACCAGCACGACTGGAGCGAGTCCAGCCTCATCCTGGACCTGTTCACCCGCGAGTCCGGCCGCCTGGCGGTGGCGGCCAAGGGTGCCAAGCGCCCCTACTCGCAGTTGCGCGCCGTGCTGCTGCCGCTGCAGCGCATCTCGGTCAGCCTCAGCAAGCCGGCGAAAACCGCTTCTGCCGAGGGTGGCGAGGTGCAGACGCTGCGCACCGCCGAGTGGGGTGGCGGCGCGACGCTGCCGGCCGGTGCGGCGCTGTTCTCCGGCTACTACCTGAACGAGTTGCTGATGAAGCTGCTCGTCCGCCACGACCCGCACCCGCGGCTCTTCGACGCCTACGCCGACACGCTGGCCGCGCTGCCCGAGGGCGACGCTGCGCTTCGCGCCTTCGAGCTGAAGCTGCTGCTGGAGCTCGGCCTGCTGCCCGACCTCAGCGTCGTCGCGACCACGCAGACGGCGATAGCGCCAGAGCGCCGCTACCAGCTCTCGCCCGAGTCCGGCGTCATCCCGCCCACCGGCGACGCCAACCTGCCCGGCGCGCTCTTGATCCAGCTGCAGGCCGCGCTGCTGCACGGCAGCATGGCGGCGCTGCGCCAGGCCTGCGCCGCCGAGCCGCAAGGCCTGAAGACGACGCTGCGCGGCCTGCTCCACTACCATCTTGGCCACCAGCCGCTGCGCACCCGCGCGCTGATGGTCGACGTGCAACAACTGCTCGATTCATGAACCCCTTTGCCCACGCTGGAACGCGTAGCGCCCTGTCGGTCAACGTCAACAAGGTCGCGCTGCTGCGCAACACGCGACACCTGGGCATCCCCAGCGTGCTGCGTGCGGCAGAGCAGTGCCTGCTGGCCGGCGCCCAGGGCATCACCGTGCACCCGCGGCCCGATGAGCGCCACATCCGCCCGGGCGATGTCGACGACCTCGCGGCCTTCCTGAAGGACTGGCCGCACGTCGAGTTCAATATCGAAGGCAACCCGACGCAGAACCTGATGGACTTCGTGCGCCGCCACCGGCCGCATCAGGTCACCTTCGTGCCGGACTCGGAAGAGCAGTTCACCTCCGACCACGGCTGGACGCTGCCGCAGGACGCCGAGCGGCTCAAGCCGCTGATCCAGGAGTGCCGGGATCTCGGCGTGCGCGTCAGCCTCTTCATGGACCCGAATCCAGCCGCAATGCCTCTTGTTGCCGAACTGGGTGCGGAGCGCATCGAGCTCTACACAGAGACCTTCGCCAGCGCCTTCGGCAGCGAGCGACAGGCCGAGGTGCTGGCCGGCTTCACGGCAACGGCCCAGGCGGCGCTGAAGGTGGGCCTCGGCATCAACGCTGGCCATGACTTGAACCGCGACAACCTGACCGCCTTCTTGAGCGCAGTGCCCGGCGTGCAGGAGGTGTCCATCGGCCATGCGCTGATCGCCGATGCGCTGGAACTGGGCTATGCCGAGGCGGTGCGCGCCTATCTGCGCGCGATCGCGGTCGCATGATCTACGGCATAGGCACCGACCTCTGCGACATCCGCCGCATCCGCGAGACCCTCGCGCGGCGCGGCGAGCGCTTTGCCGAGAAGGTGCTCGGCCCGCATGAGTTGGCCGTCTACCGCGAGCGCCGCGCCAAGGTCCAAGCGCGTGGTGAGGCCTATCTGGCGACCCGCTTCGCGGCCAAGGAGGCCTTCTCCAAGGCCATCGGCATGGGGATGCGCATGCCCATGACTTGGCGCGCCATGGAGGTCGTCAAGGCGCCCAGCGGCAAGCCGGAGATCGCGCTGCACGGCGCGCTGGCCGCCTGGTTTGCCGAGCGCGGCCTGAGCGCTCACGTGACCGTCAGCGACGAGCAGGACTACGCCGTCGCCTTTGTCGTCGTCGAGCGCCGCGCGGCGTAGACGACGAACCCCCTCCGCCAGCGACAAGTCGAGTTAGGTGTCACACGGCTGACGGGTCCCGCCGCCGTTTCGCGTTTCTCCCAGCATGGGCCTGCCAGGTCCGAGCGAAGGAGAGGGCGATGGACGCGCACCTGGTTGAGCAGGCACTGGTCAYGGCCGGCGTCGTGGGCGGCCTGCAATGGCTGATGAAGCGGGGCGGCCCGCGCCTCGGTGGCTGGGTGGCGGCCGTGCCGGTCACGTCGGCGCCCGCGCTTTTCTGGCTCAGCCTGGAGCATGGTGGCGGCTGGGCGGCCCAGGCTGCCACGGCTGCCCTTGTCTCAACCGGGCTGACGGCCGTGTTCGCCCTCGTCTACGGCCGCGGCTGCGTGCGGCGCTGCCCGGCGGCGTGCACGGCGCTGGCCCTGCTGGCCTGCGTGACCCTCGGGGCACTCGTGCAGCCCCAGCTTGCCGGCGGTTTGGTGGCTTCCTCGCTGTTTGCCTTCGCCGCGATGGCCTGGGCCGGGCTCGGCCTGCCGCGTGCTGACACTGCACTGCGGCGCCGGGCCGAGCCCGACCCTCGGCGCGAGCGCCGCAGCCGCTGGCTGGTCATGATCGTGGCCGGCGCGCTGACGCTGCTGACGGGGGTTCTGAGTGGCGCGGCCGGGCCGACGCTCTGCGGCCTGCTGGCGGCCGTGCCCATCGTCGGCATCTGCACCATCGTGGCCACGCACAGGCGCGAAGGCTCGGCCCTGACGGGCGCGCTGCTCAAGGCCTATGTGCAGGGCTCGCTGGCCAAGGCCGTCTTTCTTGTCGGCCTGGCTGCGGGCCTGACCGCGCTGCCCGTGGCCTGGGCCTGGCCGCTGGCGCTGCTGGTGACCGTGCTGGCGCTGACCGGGCAGCAGCTCCTGCCCCGGCTCTGGGCTGGCAGGCGCTAGATCCGGCCCTGGAACAGCAGCCGCTCCGCCAGCTGTCGCCGTGCCGGAGGCTGGGCGGGCAGGCGCTCCAGCATGGCGATGACGGGCTCGCAGGAGGCCGCGCCGGAGCCGGCAGGCGCGTCTGCCCACAGCCGCCCCAGCATGCCCAGCGCAGCGTTGCCGACCGAGCGGTCCAGCACCTCCATCTCGATGGCACTCGGCGGCTTGGGCAGCCAGCGCGGCGGCGCACTGTTGGCGACTTCCAGCAGCCACTGCGCCTCGCGGACCTGGGCGTCCAGCGGCAGTTGCTGGCGAGCGACCAGGCGGCCATCGAGCAGGTCCCGGCAGGCGGGCCTCGCGCCGGGCTGGGGCGGCGTGCGCAGGGCCTTGAGCTGCTCGCCGACGATCTGCACATAACGCCGCCGCAGCACGGCGTCCGTGCCGTTGATCAGGGCCGGCATCTGGCGCGCCAGCGGCGCCAGGGCGGCCGCCTGCACGTCCTCGTCCGCCGCGCCGGCCGAGCGCGCCGCCAACATGCGCTGGGCGACCGTGGCGATGGTGCCTTCGGTGCGCCGCTCCAGTGCCTCCCAGACGGGATGCATGCGCAGCGCGTCGTCGAAGTCGGCCAGGCTGGCGTTGGCGGGCGGCAGCGGGATGGCCAGCGTGCGCGGCGACGGCGCGATCAGCGCATGCGCCTGCAAGTCCTCGCGCGGCACGAACCACATGCTGCGCGACGAGGTGCGCAGCGTCGTGTCGATCATGCTCTCGGGCAGGCCCAGCTCGCGGTAGGTCTTGGCCAGGTGCTGGTTGGCCAGTTCCTCGAAGACCGGGTTGTAGGTGCCGGTGGAGGCGCGGTGGAAGCCCAGTTGCCCCTCCGGCGCCAGCTGGCGCGGGTTGCCGGCCAGGAACACCAGCGTGCAGGCGCTTGCGCAGGTGCCCACGGCGCGGGCCTCGTGGCGGTGTGCCTTCATCGCGCTGGCCATGCGCTCGGCCTCGCGCACGCGGCCACCGGGCGATGACAGCTCCACGCGCTTGAGGTCGCGGGCGGCTTCGCTGCCCAGCAGGGCGCGCAGGCGTTCGCCGTCGCCCATGCCGATGACGCCATCCAGCCGCAGGCTGCGGCCATCCGCCGAGAAGCTGAACTTGGCCTGGCCGATGGGGTCGATGCCGCGCGCCATCTGCCAGAACTCGCCCAGGTTGGGCAGCAGGCCGAACAGCACTGAAATGACCAGCTGCAGCGCGCCCAGCACCAGCGTGATGCGGGCCAGCCAGCCCCACAGCGCCGAGCCGCGGTCGCGCAGATAGGCCGTGGCCGAGCGCCAGGCGCCGACGATGCACCAGGCGTCCAGCGCCATCAGCAGCGGGAAGCCGACGAGTGTGGCGATGGCGCTGATCTGCAGCGAATCGCCCTTGACGCTGATCCAGCTCATCAGTCCGGTCAGCAGGAACGCGAGCGGCGTGGCGACGAGGAAGTTGTTCAGCCAGTAGCTGCGCACCAGGCTCTGCTCGCCGCGCCAGTGGGCCTTGAAATAACCCGTGCTGGGCGCAGCGGTGACCCGTGCACGCGGGCGCGGCGCGGTGCGCGGCCGGTGCGAGGCCTGCTGCCAGGCCGCGGGCTCGGCAGCCGGCACGGCGGCCGCGATCGCGTGGTGGTCGACCTGCGTGGGGTCGGCGTAGGGGCGGGGCGGTCGGGCGTCGGTCATGGCCGACGCAGCTTACTGACGAATGCGGCGCCGGCCGAGGTTGCTATTCACCGCAACTGTCGGGACGTGCCGGCGCTAGGGATGGCGCCGCCCGACGCGCTGCCTACGATGCCCAGGCCTTTCACTGAACGGAGCGAAGCCATGTCATCCCGACCCCTCCTGCTGGCGACGTTTCTGGCCGCTTCGTTGGTGGCTGTGACGGCCCAGGCCGGCTACGTCATCGACGAGTTCAATACCGCGCAGTCCTATTCGGCCTGCAACTTCCCGGGCTTCAGCGGCACGAATGGCGACATGGTCTTTGGCAACCGGCTGCTGTCGGGGGCCTGCCCCAACAAGTTGACCGGGGGTGTCAATGCCAGCGTCGCCGCCGGCACCATGACCTTCAACTTCGGCAGCCTGCAGGCGGATGTCGGCCTGTCCGTGCGCAGTGGCGCCGACCCGACCGCCCTCATTCCCGGCCCGGTGGGCCCGCCGGTGGATATCACCCAGGGGGGCGTGAACAACGCCTTCGAGATCGCCATCCTGCCGACCACCGAACTGCTCTTGTCGATCTCCATCGATGGTCTGGCCGGGACGGCCTCGCTGTCGAGGACCGTGGCGGCGTCTAGCAGTTGGGAGATCCTGACCATCCCCTTCAGCGACTTCATCGACGGTGCTGCGATTGCCACGAATCTGACGATCTTCCGCTACACGCTTGCCGACCCCACGCCCGAGCCGGGCGGTCTGTTCGGCGGGGTCACCACTGCGGGCTCGGGGCAGCTGGATTTCATCCGCGCCGTGGGTGGCGTGGTGCCTGAGCCCGGCACGGTCCTGCTGGTGGCGCTGGGGCTGGCGGCGCTGGGCTTTGCCGGGCGTCGCCAAAGCTAGGTTCGCCCGACATCCTGCAGCGGCAGGGTGCGCCCTGCTCGCCTTCCGGATCGGGCCAGAGGCGCCTACCGCCCTGCAACCCGGTCGCTGAGCGGCATGCGTCCTAGGCCGGAATGCACAGACCCGTCTCCAGCACATTGGCGGCATCGCTGAACTCCAGCTCGTCGATGTGCCGACGCACGCGTTCGAACGAGCCCTTGCTCAGGAGCTCTTGAAGCTGTGGGGAGAGGCCATTGAAGCGCTCGATGGCCGACATGCTTTGCTGGCGCAGCAGATGGATGAAATTAGGCCGGTCCCCGCAAATGCCATCGAGGCCTTCCCGACGCGTCACGAATCAATGCACAAAGAGCCCCTAATTTGCCCGCCTGACGGAATTTTTCCGCCACCGGGCACCGCGACAGCATCAGCGGGCAGCTCAGCCCCGGTAGTTGTCCTGCATCGGGTAGCGCCGCGCCACCAGCGCGAACAGCGCCGCCGCCACCAGCGCGAAGCCGGCGAAGAAGAACATCAGGCAGGCCGTCTCGCTGTAGCCGCTGGACTTGATGGCGGCCAGCGCGCCCGGGCTCTTGACGCTGACGTTGGACAGCAGCACCCACAGGTTGCCCACCGTCACCGACAGGCTCCAGAAGCTCATGATGGTGCCCTTCATGTCCAGCGGCGCCTGGCTGTAGGCGAACTCCAGCCCCGTGGCCGAGACCAGCACCTCGCCCAGCGTCAGCAGCGCATAGGGGAGGATCTGCCAGACGATGCTGACGGTCGAACCCTCGTCCAGCCACAGCTGCAGCACGCCCGCGACGATCCACGCCGCGCCGGCCAGCGCGATGCCCACGCCCATGCGGCGCAGCGCCGTCACCTTCAGGCCCATGCGACCGAGCATGGGGTAGAGCACCAGGTTGTTGAAGGGGATGAGGATCATCACCAGCGCCGGGTTCAGCGCCTGCATCATGGACGACTGGAACCATTCGGGCTTGGCCATCTGGTCGGCCTGCAGCACCCAGGTCGAGGCCTTCTGGTCGAACAGCGACCAGAACGGCGTGACCAGCGCAAACAGCACCAGCACGCGCAGCACGGCGCGCACGCCGTCCACGGCTTCATCGGGATGGATGCCGCGCGCGCGGTCCAGTTGCAGCCACGCGCCGACGCCGCCGAAACCCATCACCAGCACCAGGGCCAGACAGACGGCAGCGATGATGCCGAGGCTGGCCATCTGGCTCAGGCTGTAGGCCGCGCCGAGGACGCCCAGCGCCGCAACCGCCATGCCCAGCTCGCCACCCTTCAGCGCCGTCCACACCACCTTCAGGAAGTTGTGCGGGTTGGCGCCGCGTGCCGGCTGGTGGATGTACTTCTTGCGGCCGCTCCACAGGATGAGGGTGGCCAGCGCCATCAGCACGCCCGGCAGGCCGAAGGCGACGCTGGCGCCGTAGCTCTTCAGCACGATGGGCATCAGCAGCGACGCGAAGAAGCTGCCGAAGTTGATGATCCAGTAGAAGGCGTCATAGACCTTCTGCGCCATCGAGCGGTTGCTCTTGTCGAACTGGTCGCCGACGAAGGAACTCACCAGCGGCTTGATGCCGCCCGAGCCCAGCGAGATCAGGAACAGGCCGAAATAGAAGCCGCGGATGTTGTTCTCGAAGATGGCCAGGCAAGCGTGGCCCGCGCAGTAGACGAGGCTGAGCCAGAAGATGGTGGGGTACTTGCCGAAGAAGCGGTCGGCCAGCCAGCCGCCCAGCAGCGGGAAAAAGTAGACGCCGATGACGAAGGTGTGGAACACCTCCTTGGCCTCGGCCTTGCGCATGCTCTCCGGCACGGCCAGCAGCAGGCTGGTCATCATGAACACCGTCAGGATGTTGCGCATGCCGTAGAAGCTGAAGCGCTCGCATCCCTCGTTGCCGATGATGTAGGGGACTTGCGGCGGCATCTTGGCCGCAGGGCGGGCCGCGGTGGCGGCGACGGCGGTGACAGTGGTCATCATGGGGGCCTGGTGGTTGGGCTCTGAAAGTGAGAACGCCGCCCGGCTTGTGGCCGAGCGGCGTTCCATGAGGTTGGATCAGCCGGTCTAGATCATGCCTCGAAAGGCAGCTTCACCTGGCTCAGGTCCTTGCGGGTTTCCACGAGCACCAGCGGGCCCTCGTCGGCGACCACGACGGCTGCCGGCTCGCGGCCCAGCGGGGCCGGTGCGGGCTCGGCAGCGATGGCGGCCTGCGCGGCGGCGATCTTGTCGGCGTCGGAGTTGACCCAACTCAGGCCCACGCCTTCGGCGATGGATTGCAGTTCGCCCAGCGGCAGCTTGAAGGCTTCGACGACCGGTTGTTCCGGTGCCGGTGCCGGCGCGGGCGGCGGCGGAGCCACCACCGTCACGGACGCCACGGGTGCGGGGGCCTGCACGGGCGCCTGGACTGGCGCCGGAGCGCTGGCCATCGCGTTCTCGATCAGCGAGCCCTGGGTCGGGGCGGCCTCGGCGGCCACTGCGGCCTCGTCACCGGCGGCGGCTTCCTGGCCGTCGACGGCGCCTTCCTCGCGGCGGCTGCGGTTGCGATTGCGGCCACCACGGCGGCTGCGCTCGCGGCCTTGGCCCTCGCCAGCGTCGTCGCCCTCGGCAGCGGGGGCTGCGTCGGTGGCCACGGCATCAGCGGCAGCTTCGGCCGGGGCTTCTGCGGCGCCTTCCGGCGCGGCTTCGCCGTCAGCCGTCGTGCCTTGCTCGTCACCACGGTCGCGGCCACCACGGCGGCGGCGGCGGCCACGGCCCTGGCGCTCTTCGCCGGCCGGCGTGTCACCGGTCGTGGGCAGGCCGGCTTCGGCCTGGCTGTCGACGAAGGCGGGCGGCGCGTCGTGGATGGCGGCTTGTTCCTCGGTCAGCGGTGCGGCCAGCGGCAGGGCGGCCTCGACGGGGGCCTTGTCCTGACGCTCGCCACGCGGGCGGCGTTCGCCACGCTCACCACGGTCACCGCGTTCCTGGCGATCCGGGCGTTCGCCGCGCTCGGCACGTTCCGCGCGCTCGGGGCGCGCTTGCTGCTGTTCGGGCTTGTCGCCACCTTCGCCGCGCGGCTTGCGGTCGCCGCGCTCGCCACGGTCTGCGCGGGCTTCCTGCGGCTTGCCGTCACGACGGCCACCCTGGCTGCCGCGTGCTTCACCACGCTCGCCACGGTCACCGCGCTCACCACGGCGGCCACCGTCGCGGCCACGGCCGTCACGGCCGCCTTCGCGCTTAGGCTTGTCCGTCGGAGCAGCCGGCGCCGGCGGCGGGGGAGCGACCACCTTGGCCGGCGCGGGCGTGTCGCCACCGCCGAAGAAGCTGAACAGGCGGCTGAAGAAGCCCTTGGATTCGGCAGCCGGGGCCGGCGGCGGGGGTGCGATCACCTGGGCGGGCGGCGCAACGACGGGTGCAGCAACCGGGGTTGCGACGGGCATCGGCGCGGGTTCCGGCAGGATGCCCTTGATGACCGGCTCCTGCCTGTTCTTCTTCTCGATGTCGCCGCGGCGCGTGATGCCGACCTCGTCGGTCGGCTCTTCGATCATCGTGTAGCTGGCCTGCAGGTTCTCCAGACGCGGGTCGTCGTGGCGCAGGCGTTCCAGCTTGTAGTTCGGCGTTTCGAGGTGCCGGTTGGGCACCATCAGCACGGTGACGCGCTGCTTCAGCTCGATCTTGGTGATCTCGGTGCGCTTCTCGTTCAGCAGGAAGGAGGTCACTTCCACCGGCACCTGGACATGCACGGCGGCCGTGTTGTCCTTCAGGGCCTCTTCCTGGACCATGCGCAGGATCTGCAGTGCCGAGGACTCGGTGTCGCGGATGTGGCCGGTGCCGTTGCAGCGCGGGCAGGTGATGTGGTTGCCTTCGCTCAGCGCCGGGCGCAGGCGCTGGCGGCTCATTTCAAGCAGGCCGAACTTGCTGATGGAGGCGAACTGCACGCGGGCACGATCGCTTCGCAGCGCGTCGCGCAGGCGCTGTTCCACGTCGCGGCGGTTCTTGCTCTCCTCCATGTCGATGAAGTCGACAACGATCAGGCCGCCCAGGTCGCGCAGGCGCATCTGGCGGGCGATTTCGTCGGCCGCTTCGAGGTTGGTGCGGGTCGCGGTTTCCTCGATGTCGGTACCGCGGGTCGAGCGGGCCGAGTTGACGTCGACCGACACCAGCGCCTCGGTGTGGTCGATGACGATGGCGCCGCCCGAGGGCAGGTTCACCGTGCGGCTGTGGGCCGTCTCGATCTGGTGCTCGATCTGGAAACGGCTGAACAGCGGCGCGTCGTCACGGTAGCGCTTCACGCGATGGCCCTGGTCGGGCATCACGTGGTTCATGAACTGGTGGGCCTGCTCGAACAGGTCGTCSGTGTCGATCAGGATYTCGCCGATGTCSGMSGTGAAGTAGTCGCGGATCGCGCGGATCACSAGCGACGAYTCCTGATAGATCAGGWASGCGCCCTTGCCRSCCTTGGMSGCGYCRTCRATSGCGSTCCASAGCTTGAGCATGTAGTTCARGTCCCACTGCAGYTCGGGCGCSGTGCGGCCGATGCCGGCGGTGCGCGCGATCAGGGACATGCCCTTGGGGTASTCGAGCTGGTCGAGGTTTTCCTTCAGYTCCTCRCGGTCYTCGCCYTCGATGCGGCGCGAAACGCCACCGCCACGCGGGTTGTTGGGCATCAGCACCAGGTAGCGGCCGGCGAGGCTCACGAACGTGGTCAGCGCCGCGCCCTTGTTGCCGCGCTCTTCCTTCTCGACCTGGACCAGAAGTTCCTGGCCTTCCTTGATCGCGTCCTTGATGGTCGCGTTCTTGACGTCGGTGCCTTCGCGGAAGAACTGGCGCGAGATTTCCTTGAACGGCAGGAAGCCGTGGCGGTCCTCGCCGTAGTCGACGAAGCAGGCTTCGAGCGAAGGCTCGACCCGCGTCACGACGGCCTTGTAGATGTTGCCCTTGCGCTGCTCGCGGCCTTCGATTTCGGTCTCGAAGTCCAGCAGCTTTTGGCCATCAACGATTGCGAGGCGCCGCTCTTCCGGCTGCGTCGCATTGATCAGCATGCGTTTCATGTCATCTCCTCGCGCGCCGGGCGGCTCATTGGCCGCCGCAAAACGCGCACGTTCATCACGCTGCCCGAGAGCAGCTCAAGATGCACGGGCGACGAGAAGAACCGAGGAAGGAATCGCCCTGGACCGAAAGCGCGACTGACCGGGGGGTCAGCGTGCAGTCGGCGTTGGCGCGTGCGCCGCAGCAGCACTCAAGCGAGCCGAGCCGCCGGCTCCCGCGCGCACCCGCCCAGCCAATGGCTGGGGCAGGGCGGCCACACCGGCATCAAGCCGGGGCCGCAGAGGTGCGTGTGGGGGGAGGGGCATGCTCATCCGCGTGGGCTGCTGGACGCTGGTGACAGCTCACGTCGGCCGGAGGGCCTAAGCGTTCTGTCGCCATGGAAACCTTGTTGTCTGCGAGCGCCGTGGGCTTGTCAGCTGCGGGGCTCGCGGGTTCTTGTGTCATCGCTCTGCCGCGTCGGGCAGTGGGCCGTTCACTCACTCAGGGAGGAAACCTGCCGACCACCGTTCGCGTTGCATCGCCTGTGGCCGCCGGGCCTGCGCCCGTCAGCCACACGTTACCGCCGCTAAAATCAAGCAAATCAAATACTTACGGCAGCAACGTGGTGAAAAGGATTATAGGGGCAGGCCAAGTGCCGCCCGACACCACGCAAACCCCTGCCACGGCACCTGCCGTGCGCAGGGTCACGGTGGATGAAGGCTCGGCCGGGCAGCGGCTGGACAACTTCCTGCTGCGCGAGCTGAAAGGCGTGCCCAAGACCCATGTCTACCGCGTCATCCGCGCGGGCGAAGTGCGCGTCAACAAGGGGCGCGCCCACGCCGACACGCGCCTGGAGATCGGCGACGAGGTGCGCATCCCGCCCGTGCGCCTGCCCGAGCGGGCGGCCCAGCCCGAGGCGCCGGCGCGCGAGTTCCCGGTCGTGTTCGAGGATGAGCACCTGCTGGTCATCGACAAGCCGGCCGGCGTGGCCGTACACGGCGGCTCTGGGGTCAGCTTCGGCGTCATCGAGCAACTGCGCCGCGCCAGGCCGACCGCCAAGTTCCTGGAACTGGTTCACCGGCTGGACAAGGAAACCTCCGGCTTGCTCATGATCGCCAAGAAGCGCAGCGCGCTGGTGGCGCTGCAGGATCAGCTGCGCGAGCGCGAGACGGGCAAGACCTACGCCGCCCTGGTCTGGGGCGACTGGCCGGCCAAGCTCAAGGTCATCGACGTGCCCCTGGTGAAGTTTGTTGGCGGCGACGGCGAGCGCTGGGTGAGGCCGGGCAAACTGGAGGAGGCGGAGGCCAAGCGGTCGATCAGCTTGGTGAAAGTGGTGCAGCGAACGCCGCAGTTCAGCCTGCTCGATGTGACCATCAAGACCGGCCGCACCCACCAGATCCGAGTTCACCTGCAGCAGGCCGGCCATTCAATCGTCGGTGACCCCAAGTACGGCGACTTCGAGCGCAACCGCGAGCTGGCGCGCGGGCCGGCGAAGTTCGACCGGATGTTTCTGCATGCGCGGCGGCTCCAGGTGCAGCATCCGGCGACGGGGGAGGCGCTGGTCTGCGAGGCGGCGCTGCCCAGGGCCTGTGAAGATCTCTTGAGGCCTGCTGCATGAGTTGGCGGGGCCTGGCAGGCTCTGTGTGGGCGAGCATGTCCTTGCTCGCGGCCCATCAGGCATCGGCTTCCTACATTCCACCGCCTGAGCCTCTACCGATCCGGTTCGAAGCAGGCCGTGAGCAACTGACAGCTGCCGGCGAAGCTGCCGTGGATCGCCTGGCTGTTCGCGGCGCGCAGTGCAGCGATGGCCGCCTGCGAGTGGAGTTGCGCCATGCGCCGGGTGTGGCGCCCGAGCAGGTCGCAGCCCGCTTCAAGCGTATTCGCCAGCGCCTTGCTGGGCTGGGGTTCGAGGCGATCTACGTCAACCTGGCATCGAAGGCCGGCAAGGCGGCGCCCGACATGGTCCAGGCTTCTGTGGCGTCGAACGGCGACGTGTATTGCTGGGGCACGGATTCGGCGTTGCTGCGGCATTGGGTGGATGAGGTGTCTCGGCATGCGAGCCGCACGCATTCCCGTGAGCCTGCCTTCTGGTCGCGGATGGCGCCGGCAGTGCGACGAGATGACCTGGCGCTGACACTTGCTGAGGCGGCCTACTGCCAGCGACCGGAAGGGCCTTGGCTGTCGCCCTGTGTGATGCATCCCGAGGTTTTTGCCTGGCTGGCTGACCGCGTGGGGCGGCACCAGGCGCGAGAAGCGCGTGAGAGCTGGCTGCTGGCGCTCTGGGGTGCTGCCGATGATGCGACGTTCGCAAGGTGGCAGAAAAGGCTGCGCATCCCGGAGTTGTCTCCGGAAGCCAGGGCCTGGAAGCTGCCATCACTGGTTTCCAGCGATCTCGCGTGGCCGGACGTGGAGCGGCGCTTGCTTGAGCCGGGCGTCATGCACGCCGTCGGCGCGTGGAGAAGCTACCGGCGCTATCCGGGTGCGGCAGCGCTTGTCGAGGCGGCAGCCAAGCGGCAGCAGATCGGCGTGCTCCCGACGTTGATCGAGGCGGCGGGAACGCAGGCGCGTGCCTTCCACTGGGAGCTGATCCTTGTGGCCGGCGAGGTGGAGAACGATGCCGATGCCCAGCGCTTGATCCGTTTGCTGCCGTCGGGCGGTCCCGTTTTCGTGGACGAGGCCGGATCCATGACGGAGATGTTGTTGCTCGGCGCTTACTGCCCCAATTTCTTCCCTGGGCGCCCGCAACGCTATGCCGACATCCTGGAGTTCTTGCTGGAGCGTGGTTTCCAGCTGGACCCGGAGATGGTCAGGTACATGACGACCAGCGCGATGCGTTCTTCCGACGGCGATTGCCGGCTTGAGGCCCTGCCTGGCGAACCCCAGCGCTTTCGTCGTATCACGTCACCCTGAAGCCAGGGCTGCGTTGTGCAGCGCCGACAATCCACCCATGACCACTCGCCCTCAACGCTTCGACCTGATTGCCTTCGACTGGGACGGCACCCTGTTCGATTCCACCGCGCTGATCGCGCGCTGCATCCAGCGCGCGGCCGTGGACATCGGTCTGCCCGAGCCGGAGTTCGAGAACTGCCGCTACGTCATTGGCCTGGGCCTGCGCGATGCGCTGGAGCATGCGGTGCCCGGCCTGGCCGAGGAGCGCTACCCCGAGCTGGGCCTGCGCTACCGCCATCACTACCTCGCCTCCGAGCACGAGCTGTCCTTGTTCGAAGGCTCGCTGGCCATGCTGGAGGAACTGAAGGCCCGCCACCATTGGCTGGCCATCGCCACCGGCAAGAACCGCGTGGGCCTGGACCGGGTGCTGGCGTCCAGCGATCTGGGCCATCTGTTCGATGCCACGCGCACGGCGGACCAGACACGCTCCAAGCCCCATCCGCAGATGTTGCTGGAGCTGATGAAGGAGTTCGGCGTGGAGCCGGAGCGCACGCTGATGATCGGCGACACGACGCATGACCTGCAGCTGGCGGCCAACGCCGGCGCGCCCTGCGTGGCGGTCAGCTTTGGCGCGCATGACCACGAGACCTTTGCCGAGTTCAAGCCGCTGTTCGTCGCGCATTCGACGCGCGAACTGCATGACTGGCTGATCGCGAATGCCTGAGCACGACGCCGCGCCGCCGCAGCGCCTGTGTGCCTCCGCCGAGCTGGAAGAGCGCGGCAAGGCGGTCAGCTTCGACGTCATCCAGTGGCGCGAGCCGGTGCGCGCCTTCGCGCTGCGCTTCGACGGCCGGGCCGTCGCCTACCTCAACCGTTGCGCGCATGTGCCCACCGAGATGGACTGGCAGGAAGGCGAGTTCCTGGACGGCGACAAGCGTTTCATCATGTGCAG
Source organism: Roseateles sp. P5_E8 (assembly GCF_054177665.1). Classification (NCBI taxonomy): domain Bacteria; kingdom Pseudomonadati; phylum Pseudomonadota; class Betaproteobacteria; order Burkholderiales; family Sphaerotilaceae; genus Roseateles; species Roseateles sp. P5_E8. The sequence goes on from NZ_JBGCUM010000040.1 coordinate 50,149, forward strand.
CATCCACGGCGCCGTCTACGACCCGCTGACCGGCCAATGCCTGATGGGCCCCTGCAACCGCGGTCGCTTGACCAAGATCGAAGTCACCGAGCGCGACGGCGAGGTCTACTGGCAACCGACGCGCGACACAAAACCCGCTTTTGAAGATTGATATGAGCAGCACCTCCGACGACACCCTGCCGCCGCCCATGCAAGAGCCCGTGGGCGTGCCACCCGCGCTGACGCCGCACAACGAAACGTTGCTCGCCCAGCTGGCCCGCGACTTCCTGCGCGAGCGGCGCCTGGAGCGGCGCTGGCGCACGGTGTTCCGCCTGTTCTGGCTGCTGCTCGCGGCGCTGCTGATCTATAGCCTGTGGCAGCAGGGCCGGCATGTCACGCCGTCGACCGCGCCGCACACCGCCCTCGTCGAGGTGCGCGGCGAGATTGCGGCCGACTCCGAGGCCAGCGCTGAACTGCTGCTGGCCGCGCTGAGGGACGCCTTCAAGGACGAGGCGGCCCAGGCCGTCGTGCTGCGCATCAACTCGCCGGGCGGCAGCCCGGTGCAGGCGGGCATCGTCTACGACGAGATCAAGCGGCTGAAAAAGCGCTACGACAAGCCGGTCTATGCGGTCGTCGAGGAGATGTGTGCCTCGGGCGCCTACTACATCGCTGCTGCGGCGGACGAGATCTATGTCGACAAGGCTTCCATCGTCGGCTCCATCGGCGTGCTGATGGACGGCTTCGGTTTCACCGGGCTGATGGACAAGGTCGGCATCGAGCGCCGCCTGCTGACCGCTGGCGAGAACAAGGGCATGCTGGACCCGTTCAGCCCGTTGCAACCGAAGCAACGCGCCTATGCCCAGGCCATGCTGGACCAGATCCACCAGCAATTCATCGCCGTCGTGCGCGAGGGCCGCGGCAAGCGGCTGAAGGAAACGCCGGAGACCTTCTCTGGCCTGTTCTGGAATGGCGAGCAGGCCGTGGCCATGGGCTTGGCGGACCACTACGGCAATCTCGACTACGTGGCCCGCGAGGTTGTGAAGGCCGAGGACGTCATCGACTACACGCCCAAGGACAACGTCGCCGAGCGGCTGGCCAAGCGCTTTGGCGCGGCCGTCGGCGCGGGCGCCGTGAAGGCGATGAAAGAGATGGCGCCGCTGCGCTGATTGCGGCCGCCCGAAGCGGCGCGCCACTCAAAAAAAAGCCGCAGCCGGTGAGGGCTGCGGCCTGCGCGGAGCGCTTGCGCGCTTACTGCGTCTTGGTTTCGGTCTTGGCGGCCACGGTAGCGGCGGGCTTGGCCTCGGCGTGCTTCTTCATGTGCTTGTGCGCATGCTTGGCGGCGCTGGTGGCTTCGGCCGGGGCGGCGGCAACGGCGGGCGTCGCAGCCGGAGCGGGCTTGACAGCAGGCGTTGCAGCTGTGACCGTGGCAGCCGCCGTCACAGGTGCGGTCGTCGCGGCAGCGGTGGCGGCGACAACGGGCTTCGCGGTGGCTGCCGGCGTGGCAGCGGGGGTCTGGGCCATGGCGACGCCCGAGACGAGCGTGATGAGGGCGGTGGCGATGGTGGTCTTCAGCGTGTTCATCTTGAGTGCTCCAGGGTGTTTGGGGTTGCTTGGGCTTCGCGAAAGTTCGAAGGACTTCGCTAAAGCTTGTGTCCACAACGACACCTCTTTGCAGCACGTTGACGGCGTTGCAAAGGCTTACACCGCGCAGAATCAGCCCTCATGAATACCGCCTCCCACTTCAACTGGAGCGCCGGCTATCCCAGCCGGCGCAGCCCGCTGTTTGCCCGCAACATCGTCTCGACCTCGCACCCGCTCGCGGCCCAGGCGGGCCTGCAGATGCTGCGGCAGGGCGGCAATGCCGTCGACGCGGCGATTG